>JBJSXO010000360.1:0-3337 GCA_046086425.1 Actinomycetota bacterium
CTCGTGTGCCAGTTGTCTTGCCAAAGGCACGGCTGGTTTGCGACCTGCGGAAAGGATAAGCGCTGAAAGCATCTAAGCGCGAAGCCTGCCTCGAGATGAGATCTCCCACCGGGTTAACCGGGTAAGGCCCCTGGTAGACGACCAGGTTGATAGGCCGGAGGTGTACGCACGGCAACGTGTTCAGCCGACCGGTACTAATCGGCCGAGGGCTTGGGATTCTTCTTGTTCTCTTGTTCGTGTGTTCGTGCTCGCTCTGGAGTTCTTCCGGGACGTGGTCATTCCACGTTGACATCCGAAGAACACACGGTTTCCGGTGGCCATAGCGGCGGGGTAACACCCGTTCCCATTCCGAACACGGAAGTGAAGACCGCCAGCGCCGATGGTACTTGGAGGGAGACCTCCTGGGAGAGTAGGTCGCCGCCGGATTTCTCGACATGGAGCGCCCCCGCTCGGTTCGGTTCGCAGCACCTGCGGACCCGGCCGGGCCGGGGCGCTTCGTCGCGTCCGGAGTCGGGTCGACGCAGGGAGTCCGCAGATGTCGTGGACCATGGAGCCGGCCTCTGCAGTCTCGGACGGAGAGATGGATCCGGGGTTCGCTGTGTACCCTCCGACGGTGACGCCCCGGGACCCCGACGAGGAACGAGCAGATCCCGCCCGGCGGGGGAAGCCCTCTCGCAGAAGCGGTCGCACCGGTCGCTCCGGTAGCTCCGGTGGCGGTGACCGTCGGGGTGGTGGTGCCCGGGGCACAGGTGGGGGCGCAGGGGGTGGTGCGCGCGGTGGCGGCCAACGCCCGGCCGGCCCGTCCGACGGCACCACGAGCCGCAGCGCTCGGAGCCAGGGTGGTGGTGCGCGAGGCCAAGGTGGTCGGAACTCGAGTGGTGGTGCGCGGAGCCAGGGTGGTCGGAGCCGTTCGGGCACTTCGTCGGGGTCCCCGGCGCGGCGTCCCGACCTCAAGGGGGGCCGTTCGGACGTGCCCCGTCCGAAGTCGGGTTTCGGTCCGCACGGGGCCCCGCGCGTGGCGGCGAGTCGAGGGGACGCCGTTGGCGCTGCGTCGCCCGCCCGCCCCAAGCCGTCGGCGCCGTTGCGGGTGGTGGGCGAACGCAGGCCGGCGGTGCCGGCGAAACCCGGGACGGGCCGACGAGGAGGGACGTCGTCAGCCCCGCCGCGTCGGCGCACGAAGAGGCTGCCGCCCGACGTCGAGTCCGAGATCCGCCGTCTGGGCGGACGCCGGGCCGGGTACCTCCTGGCTCGTTTCGTCGAGGCCCGCGACGAGGTCGCCCAGGGGCGTGACCGCGCTGCGCTGCGCATCCTCCGTCCGCTGCGTGACGTCCTGCCCGATGCACCGAGCGTGCGTGAGCTGACCGGCCTGGCCGAGTACTCGGTGGGCAACTACCGCGCTGCTGCGAAGGAGCTCGAGGCGTTCGTCTCGCTCACGGACTCCGCGGAGGACCACGCCGTCCTCATGGACTGCTACCGCGCCCAGAAACGCTGGAGGAGGGTCGACGAGCTCTGGGCCGAGCTCGGTGCCTCGTCGCCGTCGGCCGACGTCGTGACCGAGGGGCGCATCGTGCTCGCCGGCTCGCTGGCCGACCGCGGCCGGCTCGACGAAGCGCTCGACCTGCTCCGGCGCAAGGCGAAGCCGATGGCGAACCCGAAGCAGCACCATCTCCGGCTCTGGTACGCGCTCGGCGACCTCGAGGAGCGAGCCGGCAACCTCGCGGCCGCTCGTGAGCTGTTCGCTCGCGTGCGCCGGTACGACCCCGACCTCGCCGACGTCGCAGTGCGGAGCGCGAACCTCCGCTGATGCCGGTGCGCCGCCGGTGGATGTCCGACCCCATCGCTACCGTCCCCGGTGAGGGTACGACGTCCGGGTCCGGGCGTCCCCGACTTCCCCCGGTCCCGGCCTGTGTTCAGGCCGTGCACGAGAGGAGTCCCGATGGGACGCACCAACCGGGGCGACACGCCTCGCACCGCCCGGCGCCTGACTCGCCCGACCTATCGCCGGAACGGGCGCGTGGCGACCACCGGCGTCGCCGCCGGCGCTTCCGACGGCGCGGACGCGCTGGTCGGCTGCAACCTCGCGGTCCTGTGGGGCCCGTGCTCCTCCGGCGTCGAGATCCGCACGCTCGCGTCGGGCCGACGGCTGGCTGCGTTCGCAGTCCGGACCCCGGCCGAGGCGCCCCCCCGGGCGGCGACCCGGGGGCACCGGTGGGGCCACCTCGGTGCCCGTCACCGTGTGGGACCCACCCACATGGCTCGAGACCGTTGCCTCCGGTGAGGCGCTGGTGGTCGTCGGCACCGTCCGCCGACGCTTCTTCGCAACCCGGTCGGGCGGTCGGGGTGCCAAGGCCGAGGTCGAGGCGATCACCGTGGCCCGGGCGACCCGGAGCCAGCTCGAGCGGGCGTGGCAGCGGGCGGCCGGTGCGCTCGCCGTCATGGTCTGACCGACCGGGTGTGGTCGACCAGGCGTGATCGACCGGGTGTGGTCGGCTCGTGAGCGAGCGCGCCGCCAGGGCCGCCGTGCGGTCCGAAAATTCGCCGCGGCGCACCATAAGATGACCTCCGGCTCGAACACCGGTCCCTCCGTGCCCGGTCAGCCACCTCCTGACCGCCGCCAGGAAACGAGGCCGCGTGACCCCAGAGACAGCGCTCCAGCCCGAGTCCCTCGCGCAAGTCGTCATCCGCTTCGCCGGTGACTCGGGCGACGGCATGCAGCTCACCGGTGACCGCTTCACCGATGTGAGCGCGGCGTTCGGCAACGACCTCGCGACGCTGCCCAACTACCCGGCCGAGATCCGCGCGCCGGCCGGGACCATCGCCGGGGTGTCGTCGTTCCAGGTCCAGATCTCCGATCACGAGATCCTGACGCCGGGTGACGTCCCGTCGGTCCTCGTTGCCATGAACCCCGCTGCACTGCGGGCCAACATCGACGAACTCGCGCCGGGAGGCACGATCCTGGTCAACTCCGACGCCTTCGAGGAGCGGAACCTCGACAAGGCGGGCTACCAGGCGAACCCGCTCGAGGACGGCTCGCTCGCGGCGTACCGCGTCATCCAGGTCGCGATGACGTCGATGACGCTCGAGGCCACCAAGGACCTCGGGGTGAAGCCACGCGACGCCGAGCGGTCGAAGAACTTCTTCGCGCTGGGTCTGCTGTCGTGGCTGTACCACCGCGACCTCGATGCGACCGAGAACTTCCTCAATGAGAAGTTCTCCCGCAAGCCCGAGATCCTCAAGGCCAACATCGCTGCTCTGCACGCCGGGTACAACTACGGCGACACGACCGAGGACTTCGTCGTGCGCTATGAGGTGTCCCCCGCCCCCATGCCCGCCGGCA
>JBJSXO010000361.1:0-3743 GCA_046086425.1 Actinomycetota bacterium
CACCCGCGAGGTCGCGCGCGTGCGCCACGAGGGCCCGCCCCAGCCGCTGATCAACCGGCGCGCGCTCGGCCCCGGCGTCGTCCTGTTCGCCGGGCTCGTCGCCACCGCTGCGTTCGGCGCGTTCGTGCCGCTCTACGGCGGCGACGTCGGCATCGACGACGTCGCCGTGGTCTTCGTCGTGTTCGGACTGCTCGTCTTGGCCATCCGCATCTTCGGCGCTCGGCTCCCGGACCTCCTCGGTGGGGCACGCGCAGGAACGGTCGCGTTGGTGTCGACGGGGCTCGGCATGCTCGTCATGGCGGTCGTGGCGAGCGCGGCGGGCCTGATGACCGGAGTCGTGATCTTTGCGATCGGCTCGGCGTTCATGTACCCGGCCATGCTGCTCATGGCCCTCGAGGGCAGCACCGAGCGGGACCGGGGCTCGGCCGTGGGGACGATCAGCAGCTGCTTCGACCTCTCGCAAGGCATCGGCTCGCTCGTCGTGGGCGGGATCGCCGCGCTCACGAGCTACCGCGGCGCGTTCGCCGCCGGGGCGGTCAGCGCCGCGATCGGCGTGATGGTCCTCTGGGTGTGGGTGGTGCCGCGGCTCGCCCGCGCGCGTCTGGCCTCCCTGACGTGAGCCGCCCGGGGCACCGGCCGTGACCTCGCTGCTCGTGACCAACGACTTCCCCCCCAAGATCGGGGGGATCCAGTCGTACCTGCACGAGCTGTGGCGGCGTCTCCCGCCGGAGTCCACGCACGTGCTCACCACGACGTACCCCGGTGCCGGGGTCTTCGACCGCGCCCAGGGGTTCACGGTCGAGCGTTCCCCGGAGCGGGTGCTGCTCCCGACGCGCGCGCTCGCTCGCCACGTCGACGCGCGGGCGCGCGAACTCGGAGCCGCAGTGGTGTTCCTCGACCCCATGCTCCCGCTGGGCCGGATCGGCCGCCGGCTCACCGCTGCGCCGACGGTCGTGATCGGCCACGGCGCCGAGGTGACGGTCTACGGCCGGATGCCCGGCACCCACCGGCTGGCTCGCTCGGTGCTGCGTGACGCGGCCGGACTGGTGGCGGCGGGTGAGTACGTCGCCCGGATGGCTTCGCGGGTCGCAGGACGCTCGCTGCCGACCTTGGTGATCCCCCCGGGCGTCGACCCGGTCCGATTCGCGCCGGCCGACGCCGACGCCCGGCGCGCGACCCGCGTGCGCTTCGGGCTCGACCCCGACCGGCCCCTGGTCCTCGGCGTGAGCCGCCTCGTGCCCCGAAAGGGGTTCGACGTCCTGCTCGACGCGGTCGCCGGCCTCGACACCGATGTGCAGGTCGCGATCGCCGGCGCGGGCCGTGACCGAGCGCGGCTCGACGCCGCGGTCACGCGCCTGCACGGCCGCGCTCACATGCTCGGCCGGGTCGCCGACGCCGACCTGCCTGCGCTCTACGCGTGCGCCGACGTGTTCGGGATGCTGTGCCGCGACCGGTGGCGTGGCCTCGAGGCCGAGGGGTTCGGCATCGTCTTCGTCGAGGCCGGGGCCTGCGGGGTGCCCGCAATCGCGGGTCGCAGCGGTGGCTCCCACGAGGCGGTGGTCGACGGCGAGACCGGGTTCGTCGTCGACCCGCATGACGTCGCTGCGGTCCGGGACGCGCTCGACCGGCTGCTGCGCGACGACGACATGCGGACCGCGATGGGCGCAGCCGCCCGTCGCCGTGCCGCGACCGAGCTGTCGTACGACGCGCTGGCGGCCCGCCTGGCGCCGCTCGCGGCCGGCGAGCTCGGCGTGCTCAGCGCGCCGGGGTGACGCCCGGGTCGGCGAGACCGGGCCGCCCCGTGGTGCTGCGCTCACCGTCCACGAACTCGGTGAGCGCGCGCACGGTGTCCATGAACTGCGCCGGGAAGATGATCGTCGAGTTCTTCTCGATCGCGATCTCGCTCAACACCTGGAGGTTGCGCAGTTGGAGCGCGATCGGGTGCGCGCCGATCACGTCGGCCGCCTCGGCCAGCTTCCCGGCGCTGAGGGCCTCGCCTTCGGCCGCGATGATCTTGGCCCGCTTCTCACGCTCGGCCTCGGCCTCGCGGGCCATGGCCCGCTTCATGGTGTCGGGCAGCACGATGTCCTTCAACTCGACGATCTGGACCACCACGCCCCAGCGCTCGCTGGTCGCCTCGAGGATCTCCTTGATCGCCACGTTGAGCTCGCCGGTGTGGCTCAGCACGAGATCGAGCGCCGATGCGCCCACCACGTTGCGCAGTGTGGTCTGGGCGATCTGGTAGATCGCGGAGTCGGCGTTTTCCACCTCCACGATCGACTTCACCGCATCGACCCGCCGGTAGTAGACGACCGCAGCGACGCTGATCGAGACGTTGTCGCGGGTGATGACCTGTTGCGACTCGATCGGCCGGGTGGTGGTGCGCATGCTCACCTTCACCATGTGGTCGGCGAGCGGGATCATGAAGCGAAGCCCGGGTCCGCGCGTGTTGCGCAGCTTGCCGAGGCGGAACACCACGCCGCGCTCGTACTCCCGGACGACGGCAACTCCGAATCGGGCCATGGCAGCCTCCCGTCGGGGATCCGTGTGCGTCCCCGCAGTGTGCCGGGTCCGCGGCCGCCTCGTGGCCCAGGCGGCCGGCATCGGCACGATGCGCCCGTGGGTACGCTCGGCGGACATGACCGACGGGGGCGCAGGCGGTGTGAGCGGGGGTGGTGTGCCCGGGGGCGCGGATCCCACGGAACCCGTCCCGAAGCCTGCCGGGGCGCGGCGGATCGAGACCGCCTCGTGGGGCGGCAATCTCGTGTTCGCGGCGACGTCGGTACCCGTCGCCGCCGGGGTGGACCGACTGGAGGACGGGGCGATCGCCGTCTGCCTGGTCCTGTTCCTTGCCTCGTTGGTGATCTGGGTGTGGGCGCTGGCGGCCGCCTTCGCGCGCTCGGCCCGAGGTGAGGAGGTCGCGGTGAGCACCCTCTTCCTGCTCGAGGGCGCCCCACCCCGGCGGGCCCGCCGGTCCCTCTACGGCGCGCTGGGCGTCTGCCTGCTGGTCACGGCCGTCACGGCGGCGGGCAACCCCTTCGGCGTCCTGGTGCCCATGTACCCGCTCGGGCTCGTCGGGCTGTGGGGTGCCCGCCACGGGGCCTTCCCCCCTCGGCGCGACCGCGCCTCCCGCTAGCGTCGTCGCTCCGGTGGCCCGGGACGCCGGGCGAGACACACGAGCACAGCGAACGGGAGACCGCCATGGGCGAACCGGTATGGGGCGAGGAGCTCCCGCTGACGACGGTGGAGTCGCTGGTCGCGGCGCTCGTCGAAGCGGGCCCCGAGGTGGCCGAGCATATGGTGAAGGCGGCCAACGAGCTGCTGCTGGCGGCGCAGGCGATCACCGCCGCGGCCGAGCGGCGCCTCGCCGAGCAGCGGCGCCTCCGCGAGGAAGCCGACGCCGCCGACCCCGGGGCGGCGGAGCCCGGCGCCGGCCTGCGATCCGTCGACGAGGTCGCGTGAGCGCAACCGTCGGGGTCGACCTCGGGGGCACCCATATCCGGCTCGCCGTCGTCGACGGCGCGGGCACGATCCTCCACGAGCACCGGGGGTCGAGTCCGTCAGCCACGATCGGCGAGCTGATCGGCGCGGTGGGTGCCGCAACGGCCGAGTTGCTCGCGGCCGCAGCGGCCGACGGGACGGCGGTGGACGCGATCGGCGCCGGGGTCGCCGCGCTGGTCGACGTCGACGGGGTGGCCCGCTACGCGCCCAACGTCCCGGCGCTCGTGAACGCCCCGCTCCGC
>JBJSXO010000362.1:0-7187 GCA_046086425.1 Actinomycetota bacterium
CCGTCGGGCCACACCCGCAGCGCGTCGTTGAGCGTACGGTGCCCGGCGGCATCCTCTTGGGCGATGAACACCAGCCCGAAGTCGTCGAAACGCAGCGGCACGTAACACCAGTGGAAGCCGTGGTCGGCGGCGGGCTCGGCGGCGGCCCGGCCGGGCGGCTCGGGCTCGCCCACCGGCCGGATGCCCCAGGACCGGTCGCGGGTGCCGACGTGGCGGCCCGGGACGACCCGGTACTCGGTGCCGTCGACCCGGACCATCCCCTCCCACGTGCCGACCTGGGCGAAGCGCTGAGCGTCGAGCATGACCTTGGGCCCGGTCCGCATCACGTGGGGCGCCTCGTCGACCGCGGGAAACGACCCGCGCCAGTGCAGGTCGACCGCCACGCCCCACTCGTCGCCGGCGCAGGTGAGGTGGAGCTCGGAGAGCGGCTCGACGATGTCGAGCCGGTACGGCCCGACCTCCTGGCGCATCCGGTCGGGGCCGAGCGCGTCGGAAGTGCGCACCACGTGCTGGCGATCGCCGATGCGCACGCACACGAAAGCGTCGGTGGTGCCGAGGTTGGGGTACTGCCCGAGTCCGCTGACCAGGAGGAAGTCCCCTTCGGTGTCGAAGCAGTTCAGGTAGCAGCGGTCGTAGAAGTTGCGGTCGCTGCTGGCGGCGTGGGCGAGCGAGTAGGGCGCCTGGTGCAGCGGGTACTCGTCGGCGGGAATCGGCATCGTGGTCCCCCGGGAGGAAGCGCGCGGCGTTTGCCGCGAGCCGGGACGGTATCAGTGCGGGGTGAGGCCGCCGTCGGCGATGATCACCTGGCCGGTGATGAAGCTTCCGGCGTCGGAGCAGAGGAGGAGCGCCGGCCCGACCATCTCGTCGGGGTGGGCGGCCCGGCGCATGAACGACGCCGCGCTCATCGACGCCACCACCTCGGGCGGGTTGTTGCGAACCATGTCGGTGTCGACCGTGCCGGGTGCCAGCGCGTTCACGCGGATGCCGTGCTCCGCGAAGGCCGCGGCCATCGACCGGGTCATGGCCATGAGCCCGGCCTTGGCCGCGGCGTACATCGCGATGTCGGCAGCGAACAGGAAGGCACCGGCCGAGATCACGTTGAGGACTGCAGCGTGCGCGCTGGCCGTGAGATGAGGGAGCGCCCGCTCGACGAGGAACACGGGGCCGCGCAGGTTGGTGTCGAGCGATTTCGCCCAGGCCTCGGGGGTGAGGTGGCCGAAGGGCAACGTCAGCGCGTTGGCCGCGTTGTTGACGACAATGTCGATCTGGCCGTACTCCGCGACGCTGCGGTCGACCAGCGCGTTGACGGAGGCGATCTCCCCCATGTGGGTCGGCACGCCGAGCGCGTCACCGCCCATCGCGCGCAGGTGGGTTTCGGCTGCTGCGCAGGCGTCGGCCTTGCGGCTGCCCACGACGACGGTGGCGCCGGCGGCGGCGAAGCCCTCGGCGATGGCCAGGCCGATGCCCCGGGTGCCGCCGGTGACGATCGCGACCCGGCCGCTCAGGTCGTGAAGGGAGCGCAGTCGGTCTCGGTCCACGGCTCCTCCGATCGGGCCCCGTCCGGGTGTCGGAACGGCCGGGCGTGCGGCGCATCGTAGGCTCCGCGCGCCGGATTCGTGGCCGTCCGGACGAGTCAATAGATTCCGGCCGGTGGGCGCCCGTCCGGGCGTCCGCGGGGAGGTTGTCGATGCGGTGGGACCTGACCGCCGACCAGCAGTTCTTCCGGGAGACCACGGCGCGGTTCCTCGAGGACCAGGCGCCAGTGGCGACGGTGCGGGCCTTGCGTGCCGACCCCGTCGGCTTCGATCCCGGCTACTGGCGCCGGGGTGCCGAGCTCGGCTGGACCTCCCTGCTCGTCGGCGAGGCACACGGCGGCGGCAGCATCAGCGGTGACGGCCTCGCCGACCTGAGCCTCATCGCGTTCGAGTTCGGGGCCCACGCCGCGCCGGGACCCCTCGTCACCACCAACGTCGTGGCCGGCGCGCTGAGCGACGCCGGGGACGCCCACGCGGACGCCGTGGCCGCGCTGGTCGCAGGAGAGACCGTGGCGTCGTGGTGCTGGGCCGAGCCGGCGCCGTGGGACCGCCTCGGCGAGGTTGCGCTCGAGGTCCGGGTCGACGGGTCCGACGTCGTGCTCGACGGGGTGAAGCGCCCGGCCGAGTCGGCCGGGGCTGCCGGACTGCTGCTGGTGACGGGCCGCACCGGGGACGGGCTCACCCAGGTCCTGGTGCCGGCCGACACGCCGGGCGTATCCGTGGCGCCGCTCACCACGGTGGATCTCACCCGCCGGTGCGGGACCGTGACCTTCACCGGCGTGCGGGTCCCGCGCGCAGCGGTCGTGGGGGAGGTCGGGGGCGCCGCAGAGGCGGTGGAGCGCCAGCTCCAGATCGCGTCGGCGCTGCTGAGCGCGGAGTCGACCGGCGCGATGCAGTCGGCGTTCGACATGACCGTGGAATGGGCGTTCGCCCGCTACTCGTTCGGGCGGCCCTTGGCGTCGTACCAGGAGCTCAAGCACCGCTTCGCCGACATGAAGATGTGGCTCGAGGCGAGCCACGCCGCGAGCGACGCCGCGAGCGACGCCGTCGCGGCGGGTGCTCCCAACGCGCCCGACCTGAGCAGCGCGGCCAAGGTCTACTCGGGTGAGTTCGGCGCCGAGCTCGCGCAGGACTGCGTGCAGATCCACGGAGGCATCGGCGTGACGTTCGAGCACGACCTGCACCTCTTCCTGCGCCGGATCGTCATGAACCGCGCGCTGTACGGCACTCCGGCCGACCACCGGCAACGATTGGCCCAGCTGCTCATCGAACGGGAGGATGCCGCGTGAGCGTCACGGAGCAGCAGGTGGATGCGGAGAGCGTCGGCGAGTTCCGCCAGCGCGCGCGGGAGTGGATCTCGGCGAACCTGCGCCGGGTCACGCGCTCCGAGCGCAGCAGCTTCACTCGCGGGGACTTTCCCGACGACGCGGAGCTCGCCGCGGTTGCCCGTGACCGGGAGCTCCAGCGTCGGCTCTTCGACGCCGGACTGGCCGGGGTGTGCGTGCCTCGTGAGTACGGCGGCCAGGGCCTCACGCCGGCGCATCAGCAGGCGCTCAACGAGGAGCTCGTGGGTTACGAGTTCCCGGCGCACCTGCAGTCACCGACGATGTCGCCGTGCATGGCGGTGCTGCTCGACTTCGGGACGCACGAGCAGAAGCTGCGCCACATCCCCGCGATCCTCCGCGGTGAGGAGATCTGGATCCAGTTCCTCTCGGAGCCCAGCGGTGGCTCCGACGTCGCCAGCGCGTTGACGACCGCCGTGCGTGACGGTGATGAGTGGGTCCTCAACGGCTCGAAGGTCTGGAGCACGGGCGCGTGGTGGTCGGACTGGGCGTTGTGCCTCGCCCGCACGAACTGGGACGTGCCCAAGCACCGTGGGCTCACCGTCTTCATGTTCCCGATCGACCAGCCCGCCATCGAGGTGCAGCGCATCGAGATGTTCAACGGCAACCGGGAGTTCTGCCAGGAGTTCATGACCGACCTGCGCGTGCCCGACACGGATCGCATCGGCGAGGTGGACCAGGGCTGGACGGTCGGCATCGGCTGGATGTTCCACGAGCGCATGGCCATGGCCCACAACGAGCCGGTGATCACGTGGCCCCCCAGCGGCCAGCACGGGATGTCGGACCCGAGCGTCCTCGTGGATGTCGCGCGTGACGCCGGACGGCTCGACGACCCCGTCGTTCGGGACCGCATCGGGGATGCCTACACGACGGTGCTCGTGGGTGGTCCCCTCCAGCAGCGGCTCGCGGCCGGGATGGCCGGCGGCCATCTCTCGGACCAGGCCGCGTCCATCGGGAGGCTCTACGGCTGGGAGGTCACCAAGGCGTTGATGACCGCGCCCTACGAGATCACCGGTGCGGCCGGGGGCGCGTGGTCCGACGACGACGGGGCCGTGGCCGGCCACGGACTGGCGTACATGGTCCGCCAGTCCATCGCCATCGCGGGCGGCACCATCGAGATGGCGCGCAACGTCATCAGCGAGCGGGTGCTCGGGATGCCGCGTGAGGCGTCGGGGGATCGTGACGTCCCCTTCCGCGACGTGCCCCGGGGCCCGTCTGCCCACGGCTAGGTTCTCGCCGCGGGGTCACCCGCGACCAGAGGAGGTGCCCGTGAACGTCGACAAACTGATCCTGGTGAGCATCGACGACCACGTCGTGGAGCCGGCCGACATGTTTGCGGGCCACGTGCCGGCGAGCCTCGCCGACCAGGCGCCGCGGTTGGTCACCAACACCGACGGCAAGGACGTGTGGACCTTCCAGGGGGTGACCCAGGGGACCGTCGGCCTGAACGCGGTCGTCAGCTGGCCCAAGGAGGACTGGGGCCTCGACCCGACGTCGATGGCCGAGATGCGCCCGGGCGCGTACGACATCCACGAGCGGGTCCGCGACATGAACCGCAACGGGATCCTCGCGTCGATGTGCTTCCCGTCGTTCGCCGGGTTCAACGCCGGCTTCTTCTACAACGCACCCGATCGTGATCTCTCGAAGGTGATGCTCCAGGCCTACAACGACTGGCACATCGACGAGTGGTGCGCCGCCTACCCGGGTCGGTTCATCCCGCTGGCGATCATGCCCGTGTGGGACCGCGAGGGGATGGCCGAGGAGGTCCGCCGGGTCGCGGCGAAGGGCTGCCGCGCGGTGACCATGCCCGAACTGCCCCACCTGATGGGGCTCCCGAGCTACCACGACCTCGACTACTGGGGCCCGTTCTTCGATGCGGTCTGCAGCGAGGGAACGGTGATGAACCTCCACATCGGCCAAGGCTTCGGCGCGATCCAAGGCGCACCGGGTGCGCCGATCGACAACATGATCATCCTGGCGACCCAGGTCTCGGCCATCGCCGCGCAGGACCTGTTGTGGGGCGGCGCGTTCTTCCGGTACCCCGACCTGAAAGTCGCGTGGTCGGAGGCCGGCATCGGATGGATCGCCTTCTACCTCGACCGGTGCGATCGCCACTACCGGAACCAGATCTGGCTCGGTCACGACTTCGGCGGCAAGCTCCCGAGCGATATCTTCCGCGACCACTCGCTGGCGTGCTTCGTGAGTGACCCGACCTCACTCAAGGTGCGCCACGACATCGGGATCGACATCATCGCCTGGGAGTGCGACTACCCCCACTCCGACTCGATCTGGCCGGACGCGCCGGAGCAGATCCACGGCGAGATGACCGCCGCCGGCTGCTCCGACGAGGACATGCACAAGATCACCTGGCAGAACACGTGTCGCTTCTTCGCCATCGACCCGTTCTCGGTGGTCCCCCGCGAGCAGGCCACCGTGGGGGCGCTGCGCGCGCTGTCGCCCGACGTGGACACGTCGATCCGCTCCCGGCACGAGTGGCGCGAGCTGTACGACGCCCGCGCGTAGGCGGCGCCGGCGCGCTCACGCGCCGACGGGTCCGCCCGGGGTGAAGGTGGCCGGGATGTGGCGCCAGCCGCCCACCATCGACCATGTCGGGTACTCCTCGACTGCCGTGAGGTCGACGGCGTAGTCGGGCATCCGGCGCAGGACGGCCATGATCATCTCGGAGAACTCGACCCGGGCGAGGTGGGATCCCGGGCAGCGGTGGATGCCGACGCCGAAGGCCAGGTGGCGGTTGGGGTCCCGATCGATCACGAACTCGTCGGCGCGTGCGAACGCGGCGTCGTCACGCCCGGCGGCGGCTTCGCTCAGGAGCACCCGCTCGCCGCGCTTCATGCTCACTCCCGCGAACTCGGTGTCCACCGCGACGGTACGGGCGTGGGTGCGCGCCGGCGGGTAGTAGCGGAGGAACTCCTCCGTGGCCACGGGGAGGAGCTCCGGGTCGGCAAGGAGACGCTGTCGATCCGCCGGGTGCTCGGCGAGGTGGAGAAGGGCTGCGCCGGTGAAGGACGTGGTGGTATCGATGCCGCCGGTGACGGTGAGGAAGGCGATCGACTTCGCCACCTCCTCGGTGATGCGTTCGCCGTTTACCTCGTGGAGCGCGATCGTGGTGAGCGCGTCGTCACGCGGGTCGCGGATCCGTTCGCGCAGCGCCTCGGTGATCTGCGTCATGACGTCCGCATAGGCCTCGGTGGCCGCGCGGTGCTCGGGTGTCCCGTTGGGGTGGGCAGCGACACCGTGGAACGCGGTCCAGAACCACGGCCACTCCGACCGGGGGAAGCCCATCCACTCGAGCACCACCGAAGCCGGAACGGGGACGGTGAAGTCGTCGACGAGATCGCACGACCCCCTCTCGATCACTCGATCGAGGTAGTGGTCGGCCCACACGCGGGCGCGGCCCCGCAGGTGCTCCGCCGCCAGGGGGGAGAGGAGCGCGGCGATGGTGCGCCGGTAGTCCTTCCACTCGGGAGGGTCGGACTCCTCGGGGAGCAGCAATGGCACCTTGCCATTGCTGAACGAGATTGCACACTGGTCGGGATCGAACCGGGCCGAGGAGAAGCGCTCCCAGTCGCGGAAGGCCGCGGCGACCTCTTCATAGCCGGTCACGACCCAGTAGCCGCCGTTGTGTTCGGTCCATGCCACCGGGCACCCCGACGCGCGGACCCGGGCCCACGATGCGTCCGACGCGTCCCGGCTGGTGGCCTCGTTCAGGTCGAAGTCGATCGTCGGGCGCGCGGTTCTCCCCGATCCCACGGCGCGACCCTATCCCGCCGGGGTCGAGCGTCTCCGGACGGCCGCCGTCGTGATGGAGGTCACGACTAACGAAATTCTGACGCGGCGGTGCCGGTCGCACGGGCTCCCCGCCGGAACGTTGCCCATCTTCCCTTGCGATCCGGCCCGTCAGGCCCGGACCCACGACCCGAGGTGACCCCGTGGAGATCACGTCCCTGTTCGGCCTGCCCGCGCACCCCCTGCTCGTGCACGTGCCGATCGTCCTCATCCCGCTCGCCGCGCTCGGCACCGTCCTGATGCTGTGGCCGCGCCTTCGGGCCAAGATCGGCTGGGCAACGGTGTTCATCGCCGGCGTCGCCACCGTCTTCGCGTTCCTTGCCGCCGGGAGTGGCGAGGAGCTCGAGGAAGTCGTCGAGCGCACCGCGAACGAGCGGCTGCTCGAAGCCCACACCTCGATCGGCGAGAACATCCGCATCTGGATCGCCCTGCTCTTCGTCGTGCTGCTGGCGATCATGCTGTGGGACCGCTCGCGCGCCCGCCCGACGTCGAGCGCCGGCGG
>JBJSXO010000363.1:0-2425 GCA_046086425.1 Actinomycetota bacterium
GGCCGCAAGCGTCTCGACGCGCTGCGGGCCATCCTCGACGCCGAGATCCCGGTGATGGGCCACCTCGGCCTCACCCCCCAGTCCGTGCACGCCCTCGGTGGCTTCCGGGTGCAGGGCCGCGACCTCGAGGCCGCCCGCGCCATCGTCGACGACGCCGTCGCCCTCGCCGAGGCCGGCTGCTTCGCCATCGTGCTCGAGTGCGTGCCCGACGCCGTGGCCCGGCTGGTGACCGACACCGTCGGCGTCCCCACCATCGGCATCGGTGCGGGGCGCCACTGCGACGGGCAGGTCCTGGTGTTCCACGACCTCCTCGGCCTCGAGGCCCAGGTCACGCCGAAGTTCGTCCGCCGCTACGCGGAGTTCGGCGCCGACGCGCGCACTGCGGTCGCCGCGTTCGCCGACGACGTGCGCAGTGGCCGCTTCCCGTCGAGCGAGGAGACCTACCACGCGGCCGACACCGTGGCCGACGAGATCGCGCTCTACGGCCGCACCGGCGCGAGCAACGCCGACGCCCCCCGAGAGCCCGGCGGCACCCTCCGCACGCCCGGCGACACGCCCCGCGCCCCCGGAGTCGGAGCCGGCTCCCAGGCGTGACCCGCCCCGCACGTGCGTATCTCACCGTCGGAATCGCCACCGCCCTCGCCGCCACCTTTGGTGCGTATCTGACCGTCGAGAATGCCGGGGCGGCGGCCGGACCCGACGCCGTGGTGCGGGACGAGCAGCCCGCGCGGACGCCCTTCGTCTCGCTCACGGCGGGCTCGGTGCGCGTGGGTCGGCGCACGCTCGAGGTGGTGGTCGCCGACAGCCTCGACGAGCGGGTCCAAGGCCTGCGCGGCCGATCCGATGCCACGCCCTACGCCGGGATGCTCTTCGTCTTCCCTACCGACACCACCGTGGCCTTCACCATGGCCGGGGTCCCCGACGCCCTCGACATCGCCTTCTTCGACCGGCGGGGCCGTCGGGTCGACCGGCTCCGCATGAAGCCTTGCGCCGGCACCGACGCCAGCTGCCCGGCCTACGCGCCCGACGGCCCGTTCCGCTATGCCCTCGAGACGGCCCCGGGCGCCCTGCCCGACGGCCGCCTCCGGGTGCGGACCGGCTGATCGGCTGACCAGCGCATGACCGGCGCATGACCGGCGCATGACGGGCGCATGACCGGGGCATGCCCTGCGGATGACTGTCGCACCCGCCCCGTACCGTCACCCCCGATAGACCGCGCCGAAGCGGACCACACCGAGCAGCCGGGCCGGGAGGCCCGGCCGGGGAGGCTGGTAGCCTCACCGGTCCACAACTCAAGTCCTGCTCCCCGCACGTGCTGCGGGGAGCCCCGGGCTCAGATCGCCGGCAACCCGGGGATCGCCTCGAGCCCGAGGTCCGAAGGAGGTATCGGCCGATGCGGCCGTACGAAGTCATGGTCATCTTCGACGCGGATCTGGAAGAGGAAGCGATCCGCGCCTCGGTCGACCGAGCCACCCAGCTCATCACGTCCAAGGGTGCCGAGCTCGGCTACGTCGACCTCTGGGGCAAGCGACGCTTCGCGTACCGGCTGAAGCACCGCTGGGAGGGCTACTACGTGGTCTTCCAGGCGAAGGCCGAGCCGGCCGCGATGGACGAGCTGAACCGGACGCTCTCCCTGGCTGACGAAGTCCTGCGCCACAAGGTGCTCCGGATTCCCGAGGCGGTCTACGGCCCGCCGAAGACCGCGGGGTCCCCGGCAGCCTCGGCGGAGGCCTGAGGTCCGGCCCGACCGGACGCGAACGAGGAGGCTCCAAGATGCCCGACAGCACCGTGACGATCGTGGGCAACGTGACCCGCGACCCCGAGATCCGCTACACCGCCGGCGGCGCGGCGAAGGCGTCGTTCGGCGTGGCCGTGAACCGGCGCTGGCAGAACCGCCAGACCAACGAGTGGGAGGAGCAGGTCTCCTTCTTCAACGTGGTGTGCTGGCGCGAGATGGCCGAGAACGTGGCCGAGTCGCTCGGGAAGGGGACCCGCGTCGTCGTCTCCGGCCGCCTCGAGCAGCGGTCCTGGGAGACCGACAACGGTGAGAAGCGCAGCGTGGTGGAGATCGTCGCCGACGAGGTGGCGCCGAGCCTGCGCTGGGCCACCGCCGCCATCACCCGCAACGAGCGCCGCGACGGCTTCGACGGCGGCGGCTCCGGCGGTTCGGGCGGTTCGGGCGGCTCCGGTGGCGGCCGCCCTGCCGCCAACACCGCACCGCCCGCCTCCTACGACGACTTTGGCGAAGAGCCCTTCTAGGGCTCACCGCCCACCCGACCGCATTCGCATCTCACCAGGAGAGTCTTCACCATGGCCCGACCCCGCACGCGGCGGCGCGACGACCGCGTCGAGCGCAAGCCCAAGAAGCGCGTGTCGATCCTCGACAGCGACCGTGTCGTCTATGTCGACTACAAGGACGTGAACC
>JBJSXO010000364.1:0-13580 GCA_046086425.1 Actinomycetota bacterium
GGGGAGTTCCACCGCGGGGACCGAAGAGGGAACGGAGACAAAGAGACTCTCGGGGAGCAAAAAAACCGGGTGGTTCCAGTCCGGGGTCCCGACCGGGGCCGGTCGGGCGGGCGGTCGGGAGGGCGCAGCGGCGGTGTCTTCGTCCATGGTCGGGCGGGTCGCCTAGGTTCGGGGCCGGCGGACCCGCCCGGCCGAGGAGCCCCCAGAGTGCCATGACCTGGTCACCGTCCGACACGCAGGAGCGACGGCCGCACCCCACGACGGTGCCGCCGCGCGGGGTGTCTGCGGTCGCCCGCCGGGCGATGCTCGCGGTCCTCGCCGGGCCCGCGGTCACGGTGTTCCCCGCCATTGCGGTCTCGGCGCTGCGCACGTGCATCCGGAACGGGCTCTGACGCGCACCGGCAAGGGCTCCGGACCGTGACCCGCTCGGACCGGGCCGCTTGCGTCGCGGGCCTCGGGCACACCGGGCCGCTGGCCGGTGAGGCGCTCGCGACCGTGCTGGCCGCGGCCCGGGACGACGAGGCGCCCGTCCGGGCGGTCGCCGTCGCCGCGCTGGTCCGTGCGGGGCCGGTTCCGGTGGCGGCGCCGGCGTGGGCCGCCGCGGTGGCCGACCCCGATCCGGCCGTGCGGCGACGGGCCGCCGAGCTCGCCCCGGCCCTCCTCGCGCGCGAACGCGCGCCGGACCCTGCCGTCAGCACCGCCCTGGTCGGCCTCCTCGACGATCCCGAGGTCACCGTCGTCGAAGCCGCCGCCTGGGCGCTGGGCGAGCAGGGCGGCCCAGCCCCACGGGCGGTCGTCGACGCGCTGGGAGCCACGGCGACCGGCCACGCCGACGCACTGGCCCGCGAGGCCGCGGTCGGGGCGCTCGGGGCCATCGGCGATCCCGCCGGGCTCGCCGCCGTGCTCACGGCGTGCAGGGACAAGCCCGCCGTGCGCCGCCGGGCCGTGCTCGCGCTCGCCCCGTTCACCGGACCCGCCGTCGACGCGGCGCTCGCAGCCGCGCTCGGCGACCGTGACTGGCAGGTCCGCCAAGCCGCCGAGGACCTCCTCGCCGCCGGCGGCGGCGAGGACACGTGACCCGTCAGCGCGACGAGCGGTCCATGAACATGTCGCGCAGGCGATCGAAGCTCTCGAGGCACCGGCCGGCACCGAGCACCACCGTCTCGAGCGGCATCTCGACCCGCTTCACCGGAACCCCGGTCTCACGCGTGAGCATCCGGTCGAGGCCGCGCAGCATCGCGCCCCCGCCCACCAGGTTGATGCCCACCTCGAGCAGGTCCTGTGCGAGCTCCGGCGGCGTCTCGGCCAAGGCCTGGATCACCGCGCTCAGCACCGCCTGGACGGGCTCGTCGATCGCCTCGCGGATCTCCTCCGGCTCGAGGACGACCGTGCGAGGCAGCCCGCTCATCAGGTCACGGCCACGCACCTCGGCCTTGAACTCGTCCGGCGTCGCCGACGCCGAGCCGATGGCCAGCTTCACCTCTTCGGCGGTCCGCTCGCCGATGGCGACGTTGTGCACCCGGCGCATGTGGGCCTGGATCGCGTTGTCGAGGTCGAACCCGCCGACCCGCACCGCGCGCAGCGCCACGATGCCCCCCAGCGAGATCACCGCCACCTCGCTGGTGCCTCCACCGATGTCGACGACCATGCTCCCGAGCGGCTCGTGGATCGGCAAGCCGGCCCCGATCGCCGCCGCCATCGGCTGCTCGATCAGGTAGGTCTGCGACGCGCCGGCCCGCCGTGTCGCCTCGAGCACGGCGCGCTGCTCCACGTGCGTGATCCCCGACGGCACGCAGACGAGGACCCGGGCCCGCTGGAACCGGTTCACGCCCGAGCGCTCGAAGATCAGGCGGATGAGGCGCTGGGTGATCTCGAAGTCGGTGATCGCCCCGCCCCGCAGGGGCCGGACCGCGACGATGTGCCCGGGGGTGCGGCCGATCATGTGCCAGGCCTGGTTGCCCATCGCGAGCACATCCTGGGTGCGGCTGTTGAGGGCGATCACCGTCGGCTCGAAGAGGATGATGCCGCGGCCGCGCGCGTAGACGAGCGTGTTGGCGGTACCGAGGTCGATGGCGAGGTCGAGGGGCACGGCGGCGTCCGGTCAGACCAGCTTCGGCTCGCGCACGGGACGGACCGGCGCGGCGTGATCGGACCACTCGGTCCCCCCGGAATGGTGCTCCTGCTTCCAGATCGGGACCGTATCCTTGAGGGTGTCGATCGCAAAGCGGGCTGCGGCAAAGGCCTCGTCGCGGTGCGGGGTGGACACCACCACCAGGACCGACGCCTCGGACAACGCCACCTCGCCCAGGCGGTGCAGGAACACGAGGCGCTCGACGTCGGGCCAGCGCCGGCGGGTCTCGTCGGCGATCTCCCGCAGGCGGTCGCCGGCCTTCTCCTCGTATGCCTCGTAGGTCAGGGCCCGCACGTCGTCGCGGCCCTCGGCGTGGTCACGCACGACCCCGAGGAAGCACACGACCGCGCCCGCGCGCGGCGTGGCCGCCCACACGCTCGCGGCCTCCGTGGGCAGCGGATCGAGCGTGAGGCCGACCCAGTCGCGTCCGTCGCGCGGGGACTCCAGCACGGCGATCATGCTAACCACCCGTCCTCGCTGCCTGCCGGGGCGCCCGCCGATGCCTGTACCGGGGCGAAGATGCGCGCGAACGCGGCCGGCATACCCCCGTCGGTACACTCCGCTGATGCCCGCCGACGACGACGCGGCGAGTGGCCCGCCCCCCCACCCGCTCGACCGGCTCTGGTTCCATCCCTCGGAGCTCGGGAAGGATCCCGGCGGGAACACGGCCGCCGTTGCGGCGCCCCCCCGGGTCTGGGCCGTCGCCGCCGTCGCCCTCCTGGTGGGGATCTCGGGCACCCTGGGCGTGACGCTCGCGGCCGGCGGGCTGCGGAGCGTCCGCGAGCAGCCGGTGCCGGCCCGGGTCGGCGAGGTCGCGCCGGTCGACCCCGACGCCGTGGCCACGCTGGTCACCACTGTCGGCCGCAGCATCGTCACCCTCACCGTCGCCCCGGCCGGGGGCGGTGACGCAACCCGCGCCGGCTCCGGAGTCGTCGTGCGCGCCGGGCAGGTGCTCACCGCCGCGCACCTCCTGGCGGGCGGCGTGCCCGGGATCGTCACCGTCGGGGGTCAGGTGGGAACGGCCACGGTCCGGGGCGTGGATCCCGAGACCGAACTCGCGCTCCTCGCGGTGGAGGGCGTCGAGCTCGTGCCCGCCCGGCTCGGGACCGGCGACGGCCTCCGCATCGGCCAGCGCGTCGCCGCCCTCGGGGCCGGACCTGCGCCCCACCGCTGGGTGAGCACGGGGGTGATCTCGGGCCTCGACCGGATGAGCGCCCTGGCCGGCAACGTGCAGGGCGCGGCGCTCATCGAGACCGACGTCCGCTTCGACGACACCGCCGGTGGGGGCGCCCTCCTCGACGACTCGGGCGCGGTGGTGGGGATCCTCACCGGTGCCGACCGCCACGCCGTGCCGATCGACGTGGCCCGGGACGTCGCGGCCCAGCTCGACCTCAACGGACGGGCCGCCCACGGGTGGAGCGGGGTCGTCGGCGCCGACGCCCTCGACCGCCCCGGCGGCGGCGTGCGCATCCGTGCGGTCGTCGCCGGGAGCCCCGCCGAGGCTGCCGGGCTCCAGGCCGGCGACGTCGTTCTCGCGGTCGGGGACGCCACCGTCGACAACGTGGGCGCCCTCGTCGCCGCCGTGCGGCGGCTCAAGCCCGGGGACCCCGTGGAGATCACGGTGATCCGTGCGGGCACGCGTGTGGAGGTCGCGCTGTCCCTCGGACAGAGCGTGGTCACACCGTCCGACTGGCTGACCGTCGCCTGACGGCCGACCCCGGCCGGGTGTCTAACCTCTCCCCCATGAGCCAGCCGAGCGAGCACGACACCGACCTCGACGACCTCGACCGGGCGCTGCTCAACGCGCTGCAGTGGGACTTCCCGGTCGAGGCCCGCCCGTACGCGGCCCTCGCCGATCGTCTGGGCACCACCGAGGACGAGGTGTGCGCTCGCGTCGCGCAGGTCAAGGAGCTCGGTGTCCTCCGCCAGCTGTCGGCCATCTTCGACACCCGGGCCCTCGGGTACGGATCGTCGCTCGTCGCCGCCAAGGTGGATCCCGACCACATCGACGCTGCGGCTGCGGTGATCAACGAGCACCCGGGCGTGAGCCACAACTACAAGCGCAACCACGCGTACAACCTCTGGTACACGCTCGCCGTGCCGCCCGGTGCGTCGCTCGACGAGCACCTCGATGTCCTCCACCGCGAGTCCGGCGCGCTCGTGACCCGCATGCTGCCGACGCTCCAGCTGTACAAGATCGGGGTCAAGCTCGACATGACGGGCAGCACTGCGGCCGACGCCCGGTCCGAGGTGCTCGAGCACGAACGACCGGAGCGCCGACCCGACATGGCGGCCCCGTCGCTCACCGCCGAGGAGGTTGCGACGATCCGCGTCGTCCAGGAGGACCTGCCCCTCACCCCCCGTCCCTTCGCGGCCCAGGCCGTGCTCGTCGGGGTGAGCGAGGACGAGCTGCTCGGGATCCTGGCCTCGCTGAAGGAGCGCAAGCTCATGCGTCGTTTCGCGGCCGTCATGAACCACCGGTCGGCCGGGTTCAAGGCCAACGCCATGGGCGTCTGGGTGGTCCCCGAGGACCGCCTCGACGAGATCGGTCCGCGCATGGCCGGCTTCTCGCTCGTGAGCCACTGCTACCGGCGGCCCACGTACGAGGACTGGCCCTACTCGGTGTTCACGATGGTCCACGGCAAGAACGCGCGCGACTGCGAGCAGACCATCGCGGCAATCCAGGCCGAGACCGGGGTCGACGAGTTCGTGCTTCTCTGGTCGGTGAAGGAGTACAAGAAGACCCGGGTGAAGTACTTCACGCCCGACTGGGACGAGTGGGCCCGCGCCCACGGTCTCGACGGGACCCCGCACCCCGTTCCCGCCACGGCCGGGACCCCCGGGGAGTGACTGCGTGGCCCACCCGTCGCAGGACCCGGGCGACGACGAGGCCCGGCCCGAGCCGCCGTTCGGATTCGGACTGCCCGGCCTGCCCGGGTTCGGCGACATCGACCTGAGCCGGCTGATGGGGATGCTCGCCTCCCCGGGTCCGGTCAACTGGGAGATCGCCCGTCAGATCGCCCGCAACGTCGCGAGCGAGTCTGCGTCGGCGCGCCCGGTCGACCCGGCCGCGCCGGCCGAGTTCGCCGAGCTGGCCCGGGCGGCGCAGACCCACGTCGCCGACCTCACCGGCCTTGCGGCGACGCTGACGACCCCCGTGCGCGTCGTCACCACGCTCGAGTGGGCCGAGTTGCACCTCGATGCGCTGCGACCCGTCCTCGAGGACCTCGCCCGCACGCTCGGCCTTGCGCTCGGCAACCAGATCCAGGCGGAGCTCGACGCAGAGCGCGGGGGTGGCGCCGACCCGATGGCCGCGCTGATGCCCATGCTCACCCCCGTGCTGCTCGGCCTCCAGGCCGGCTCCATGATCGGCTACCTGGCGCTGCACGCGCTCGGCCGCTACGACCTCCCGCTCCCGGTGGCCGACCCGCCGAGCCTCTGCTTCGTCGCCACGCACATCGACGACTTCGAAGACGCCTGGTCGCTCACCCGCGCCGATCTCCGCTTCACCCTGGCCACCCACGAGGTCGTGCACGCGGCCGTCCGGTCGGTGCCGTGGGTGGGGGCGCGCCTCGTCCGCCTCGCGAGCCAGTACGTCGGCGCCTACCAGCTCGACCTACGGGTCATCGAGGAGCGCTTCGGTGCCATCGACCCGAGCGACCCGTCCTCGGTCGAGGCGCTCGCGGCGCATCCCCGCGAGATCCTCGGCGCGATGCAGAGCCCCGCGCAGTCGGCGGTGCAGGAGCAGTTGCGCGTGTTCACGACCGTGATCGAGGGCTACGCCGACACCGTGGTGGCGCAGGTCACCGACCGACTGGTCCCGACGAGCGCTCAGATCCACGAGGCGTTCACGCGTCACCGCGTGGATCGGGGCGAGGCCGGGCTCTTCATCGACGCGCTCCTCGGCGTGGACCTCGAGCGTGAGGACTACGAGCGCGGCCGCCACTTCTGCGACGGCGTGATCGAGCGCGCCGGGTTCGACGGGCTCAACCGACTGTGGACCGACGAGGCCATGGTGCCGACACCGTCGGAGCTCGAGGCGCCCGGCTTGTGGCTGGCTCGGATCGATCTCCCCGATCTCCCCCACCCATCCGACGAGGCGCAGGAGTGACGACGTGAGCGATCCCGAACCGATCCGGGTGTCCGTGCTCGGCGCAGGTGTGATGGGAAGCGGGATCGCGCAGGTCACTGCGATCGCCGGCTACCCGACCACCTGCTTCGACGTCGACGCGGCGGCACTCGCACAGGGCCGGGACCACGTGGCCTCGGGACGCTTCGGCCTCGCCGGCGCCGTGGCGCGCGACAAGCTCACCCAAGCCGACGCCGACGCCGCCCTGGCCCGGATCACCTTCACCGGGTCGTTCGCGGACGCCGCCCAGGCCGACGTGGTGATCGAGGCGGTCCCCGAGCGGCTCGATCTCAAGATCCGGGTGTTCCGGGATCTCGACCGCGCGGCACCGGCGCACACGATCCTGGCGTCCAACACGTCGGGCTTCCCGATCGCCGCCCTCGCCGCAGCCACCGACCGGCCCGACAGGGTGGTCGGCTGGCACTGGGCGTCGCCGGCGCCGGTCATGAAGCTCGCCGAGATCGTCCGCACGGACGAGACCGGCGACGAGACCCTCAGGACCATCAGCGAGATGGCGACGCGCTGCGGAAAGAACCCGATCGTGGTCAACGATGCGCCGACGAGCTGGGGCTTCGTCGCCAACCGCATCTACTTCACGATGGTGCGCGAGGCGGTGCGCGTCGTCGACGAGGGCGTGGCGACCCGAGAGCAGGTCGACCAGCTCATGACCGACTGCTTCCGCTGGCCGGCCGGTCCCTTCGGGATGGTCCGGGGCGCCGGGTCGGGCTGGTCGTAGCCGCCCGGCGGTGACCGGTGCCTCACGAACGACGTTCGGGTGGCTCCGGTCCGCGGTCCCCGACAGCGGGAGGTGGCGGATCGGACGCAGCGCGCGTGCGGGCGCGGCGCGCAGAACGGGACCGGCGACGGAGACGCCCCCCGACATGGCGTGCAGCCCGACCCACGGCGCGGTCGACCGCCTGAGGCCGCAGCGTGGTCCGCATCTCCCGGCCCCGCGCGGCCCGGCGTGCGGCGACGTAGGACACGCCACCCAGGGCCACCACGACCGCCAGCATCAGCAGCCCCAACTGGACGTTCTGCGGGATGATGCCGATGAGCGCGCCGACCACCCACGCGACCTGGAAGCGGGTCTCGAAGCGCGCGAACGCTCGCCCGCGTGCCGCATCCGGTCCGTCACGTTGGAGAAGGCTGTCGAACGCGAGTCGGCCGGTAGACGCGCCGATCGCCACGGCGAAGCTCGCGAGCGCAAATCCCAGCGTCGTGACCAGCAACGTCGCGACCATCACGCAACTCGCCGTCACGAGCAGCGCCGCGGCCAGCATCTGCTCCTCGTGCAGCACCCTGCGAACATGCGGACCGATGATGTTGCCGACGAAGCCGCCGGCGATGGCCATGGTCGCCGCGACTCCGAGGGCGAACAGGTCGTTTTTCAGCGAGAACGCCGCGAAGAACGCGAGGTACCCCACCGCACCACGCATGAGTCCCATCGCGCTCCCCGCGAGCAAGATGCTCGGCTGGTGCAGCTCCTCGCTCGAGCTCCTGCTCGTGCGCCGTCTGACGGAGCTTCACCGACGGGATCTTCAAGGCGAACAGGGTGCCGATCACGAATACGACGAAGCCCAGTCGCAGCGACCACTCCGGACCGAAGAAGTGCTGGACCAGGAAGGCCGGGCCCCCGCCCACCGTGGTCGCGATGGCGCTCACGAGGGCGAGCTTGGAGTTGGCCCGTACCAGTTCGTCATCCCGACCGACGAGCGCCGGGAGCAGCGCGCTCTTGGCGATCGAGTACCCCTTGGCCAGGACCAGGATGCCGAACGCGAGCGGGTAGACGAGGAGGCCACCCGGGGCGGCGTCCGACACCCACCGGGCCATGAGGAGCGCCAGCACGCCACGCCCGAGCATCGACGTCGCGATCAGCACCCGGCGACCACTCCGCCGGTAGTCGAGCGCGGGGCCGAGCACGGGCGCCACCACCGCGAACGGCAGCATCGTCACGAGCAGGTACAACAGGACCTTCCCGCGCGACGAGTCCGTGGGGGTCGAGAAGAACAGCGACCCCGCCAGCGACGCGGCGATGGTTGCGTCACCGCACATGCTCACCGCGTGGGCCGCCACGAGCCGGGAGAACGGTGACGGCGGCAGGAAACGGGGGTCGGTGGCCATCCTCGGCCCCGAGGGTACTGCCGGTGGGCCCGGTCCGACGGTGGGCCCGGACGGGCAATTCGGCCCGGGACGGCGGCGACACGGTCCCCCTACGATGGGGTCATGGGCGACCGCCACTGGGAGGAAGACGCGGCCGCCGCCGACGGGATCCGGTCCGATCCGGCGCGCTACAACAACCGCGAGCTGTCGTGGCTCGACTTCAACGGTCGCGTCCTCGCCCTGGCCGAGGACCCGGCCAACCCGCTGCTCGAGCGGGCGAAGTTCCTGGCGATCTTCTCCCAGAACCTCGACGAGTTCTTCCAGGTCCGGGTGTCAGGGCTCCAGGAGCAGGTGCAGGCGCGGCTGCGGTCACGCAGTCCCGACGGTCTGGACGCCGCCGAGCAGTTGCGCGCCGTGCGCGCGTACGCCCGCGAGCTGGTGGACCGTCACTCGGCGGTCTTCGCCAAGGAGGTCGCACCCGCCCTCGACGAGGCCGGGATCCACTTCGCCACCTGGAACGAGCTGACCGCCGACGACCGCGCCGAGCTCGGGGCGGTATTCGAGGAGCAGATGTTCCCGGTGCTCACCCCGCTCGCCGTCGACCCCGCGCACCCGTTCCCCTATATCTCGAACCTGTCACTCAACCTCGCCGTGCTCGTGCGCGACCCCCAGACCATGGAGGACCGCTTCGCACGCGTGAAGGTGCCGCCGGTGCTCCCACGCTTCGTCCCGCTCGCCGACGGCCGGCGCTTCGTCCCGATCGAGCAGGCCATCGCCGCGCACCTCGACCGCCTGTTCCCCGGCATGGAGATCGTGACCCATCATCCGTTCCGGGTCACCCGCGATACCGACTTCGAGCTCGACGACGAGGACGAGGATCTGCTCGAGGCGATCGAGGAGGTCCTGCATCGGAGGACGAAGTTCGGCTCGGTGGTGCGCCTCGAGATCGACACGATGATGCCGGACGAGGTGCGCAGCGTTCTCCAGCGAGAGCTCGAGGTGGACGACGACGCCGTCGACGTCATCGACGGAACTCTCGATCTCAGCGGGCTCTGGGGTTTGATGAGCCTCGACCGGCCCGAGCTCAAGGACGAGCCGTGGCCACCGCAGACGCCGGTGGCGCTCGTGCCCACCGAGTTACGTCCCGACATCTTCCGCATCCTCCAGCACGGCGACGTGCTCGTGCACCATCCGTACGACTCGTTCGCCACATCGGTCGAGGCGTTCATCGAGCAGGCGGCCCAGGACCCGCGGGTGCTCGCGATCAAGCAGACCATCTACCGCACCGCCGGGCCCGACAGCGGAATCGTGCGTGCGCTTGCCAACGCAGCACGTGACGGCAAGCAGGTCGTAGCGCTCGTGGAGCTCAAGGCCCGGTTCGACGAGCAGGCCAACATCGAGCGGGCCCGCGTGCTCGAGGAAGCCGGCGTGCACGTCGTCTACGGCCTCGTGGGCCTCAAGACACACGCGAAGATCCTGCTCGTCGTGCGCCAGGAGGACGACGGCATCCGCCGGTACTGCCACGTGGGCACCGGCAACTACAACCCCAAGACGGCGACCCTCTACGAGGATCTCGGGCTCCTCACCGCCGATCCGGAATTCGGCGCCGAGATCACCGAGTTGTTCAACCATCTCACCGGGTACAGCCGACCGGTCGGTTACCGGCACCTCCTGGTGGCACCGGAGTCGCTGCGCAACGGCTTGCGCGACCACATCCGGGCTCAGGGCGCGTGCGGTGCCGAAGGCCGGATCGTGCTGAAGATGAACAGCCTCGTGGACCCCGCGATCATCGACGAGCTCTACGCCGCGTCGGCGCAGGGCGCGTCGATCGATCTCCTGGTGCGGGGCATCTGCTGCCTGCGGCCCCGGGTGCCCGGCCTTTCGGAGACCATCCGGGTCCGGTCCATCGTCGGGCGCTACCTCGAGCACTCGCGCATCTACCGCTTCGGCGCCGACCCGGCCACCGCCCAGTGGTTCATTGGCTCGGCCGACCTGATGCCCCGCAACCTCGACCGCCGGGTCGAGGCGCTCGCCCCGGTCAACGACCGAGCCCTGCGCGAGCGGCTCGAGGAGATCATCGCCACGGAGCTGGCCGACACCGAGCTGGCGTGGGAGCTGCACGCCGACGGCGACTGGACCCGCGTTCCCGACGACCGCGGCGTGAACGCGCAGCGCGAGCTATACCAGCGGGCGCTGGAACGAGCGCACCGAGCCTGAGCGATGGTCACCGAACGCGAGTACAAGTTCGCAGTCACGCCCGACTGGGAAGCACCCCCGATCGACGGCACCTGCGCGGCCGACCCGCCCGTCTCGGTCGAGCAGACGGCCACTTACTACGACACCCCCGATCTCCGGCTCGCACGGGCCGGCGCGTCCCTGCGGTACCGAGACGACGACGGCTGGACGGTGAAGCTCCCGGTCGACGAGATCACCGAGGGCGCACTGGTGCGGGCCGAACATCGTCTCGGCGGCACTGCCGGGACGCCTCCGGCCGCGGCACTCGAGCTCGTGGCCGCCCGAGTCCGAACCTCGCGCCTCGTCCCGGTCGCGCGCCTGCACACCAGCCGGCAGAGCCGGATCCTGCGCGCCACCTCGGCGACGGGTGACCTCTCGCCCGGTCAGGCGATCGGCGCCCTGACCGACGACGTCTGCACGGTCCTCGACGGCGCGGTCCCCGGCCGCTTCCGCGAGGTGGAGTTGGAGGTAGTTCCCGGCGCACCCGGCGACGCGCTCGATGTGCTCGCGGCGCGCCTGCGCGCGAGCGGCGGTACCGACCTCGATCCCCGGCCCAAGGTGACCCGGGCCCTGGGACCCACGGCGCAAGCAGCACCCGACGTCGTCAGTCATCCCGTGTCGTCACCGGCCACCGTCGTCTCGGTGATCCGGCACGCGTTCTCCGACGCAGTGGTGCGGCTCGTCGTCAGCGACCCCCCCGCGCGGCTCGGCGACGACATCGAGGGTGTGCACCAGGCTCGGGTGGCCACCCGCCGCCTCCGGTCCCACCTCCGCACGTTCCGCGCGCGGCTCGAGCCCGAGTGGGCCGCGTCGCTCCGCACGGAGCTGGGATGGCTGGGCGGCGCCCTCGGCGCGGTCCGGGACGCCGACGTGCTGCTCGAACGAATCGGTGACCGCGTCGCGCGGCTCGACGATCCGGATCAAGGTCCGGCCGCGCCAGTGCTCGACCGCATCACGGCCGACCAGGCGGCCGCTCGCGTCGCGCTCCTCGAGGTCATGCGGAGCCGGCG
Organism: Actinomycetota bacterium; assembly: GCA_046086425.1. Lineage (GTDB taxonomy): Bacteria > Actinomycetota > Acidimicrobiia > IMCC26256 > PALSA-555 > CAIUKV01. The sequence continues at coordinate 11,606 of JBJSXO010000364.1, forward strand.
CTACCTCGAGCTGCTCGACCGGCTCGTCGAGGCCGCCAACCAGCCGCGCCTGGGCCCACCCGCGCCGGGACCCGACGACGACGTGCTCCGTGCCCTGGTCCGCACGCCGTGGCGCGCGCTACGCCGCGCCGTGGCCGCGCTCCCCGATCCGGCACCCGACGCCGCGCTCCACGCGGTGCGCATCCGGGCCAAGCGGGCCCGCTATGCGGCCGAGGTGCTCGAGCCGGCGTTCGGCCGCCACGCGCGCGACTTCGCCCGATCCCTCGCTCGCGTCCAGGACGTGCTGGGCGAGCACCAGGACGCGGTGGTGGCCGGCCTCTGGCTGCGGGCGACGGCGCTGACGCTCGACGATCCCGCAGCGGTGTACGCCGCCGGCGAGCTCGGCGCCGCCGAGCGGTCGGCCGCCGACGCCGCCCGCCGGGCCTGGCCGGCAGCGTGGCGGGCGGCGGCGCGCCAGTCACGTCGGTGGCGGTGAGCACCGGAGCCGACGGCGCCCCGGCGCCGCCCGAGGTGGTAGCCGCGGGGGGGATCGTCGTACGCCCGGGCGACGGCGGGCCGGAGGTCCTCATCGTGCACCGGCCCCGCTACGACGACTGGTCCTTCCCCAAGGGCAAGCAGGACCCGGGCGAGACCGACGAGGAGACCGCGCTTCGGGAGGTCGCCGAGGAGACCGGCGTCACGTGCGTCCTCGGCCGCTACCTCGGCGCGGTCCGGTACCGGGACCACCGCGACCGGGCCAAGGTCGTGCACTACTGGAGGATGGAGCCCGACGCCGGGCACCACGGGGCGTTCGTGCCCAACGACGAGGTCGACCGCCTCCACTGGTGCGGGCCCGAGGAGGCTGCCACACTGCTCACCTACGGGCACGACCGGGCGCTGCTGACGGGCTTGGAGGGCGGTTGAGGTGACGCTGTACGTGATGCGTCACGCCCGCGCCGGGCGGCGCAGCGCCTGGACGGGGTCCGACGTGACGCGCCCGCTCACCAAGGTCGGGCGCCGGCAGGCCGCCGCGGTGGCCGACCGGCTCGGAGCCCTCGAGATCGCGCAGGTCGTCTCCAGCCCCTACCTGCGCTGTGTGCAGTCGGTGGAGCCGCTCGGGCAGCGCCTCGGCGTTCCCGTGGACCTCGCCGACGAGCTGGCCGAGGGATCCGAGCTGCAGCAGGTGCTGCGCCTGGTCGACAAGGTCGTCGACGCCGGCGCGCTGCTGTGCACCCACGGCGACGTGATGCGCCTGCTGCTCGAGCACCTCCGGGACGAAGGGGTGAAGATCCGCCGCCGCAACGGCGCGCCCCCCATGGAGAAGGGCGCAGTGTGGGAGCTCGATACCCGACGCGGCGCGGTGGTGCGCGCCACCTACCGGCCACCACCCCGACCCGCGGAGGCCTGACCCCCGGTAGCGTGCGGGCGATGCGCGTCCTCGTGACCAACGACGACGGCGTGGAGGCCCCCGGCCTGCTCGCCCTCGCCGAAGCCGTCGCCGGCGCCGGGCACGACGTCGTCGTGGTGGCCCCCTCGGGCGAGCGCAGCGGCAGCGGCGCTGCGATCGGCCGACTCCACCGGGCCGGACCCATCGCCTGCACGGAGACGGCCTGGGCGAGCCTCCCCGGCGTGCCCGTATACGCGCTCGACGTCCCGCCGGCTGCGGCGGTCTACGCCGGGGTCCTCGGGACCTTCGGGACGCCCCCCGACGCCGTCGTGTCCGGCGTGAACCCCGGGCTCAACTACGGCCATCTCGTGCTGCACTCCGGGACGGTCGGCGCGGCGCTGACCGCCGCCACCGTGGGGGTCCCCGGCGTAGCGGTGAGCGTCGCGTGGGCGGAGCACCCCCGCTGGGCCACTGCCGCCGCCTTCGCGCCGGCGGTGCTCGCGTGGCTCGTGCAGACCGGGGGACCGGCACGCGCCGTCAACGTCAACGCCCCCGACCTGCCCCTCGACGAGGTGCGCGGCGTGCGGCCCGGCGCGCTGGCGCCGTTCC
>JBJSXO010000365.1:0-8080 GCA_046086425.1 Actinomycetota bacterium
CACCGGGTCGAAGCGCCCGTAGGCCGGTGCCACCGTCACGTCGACACGCTTGGCCTCGCGACGCAGCACACGTACCTCGGTGGTGCCCTGCTCGTCGGTGCCGACGAGGCGGGTCAGTGCTGCGAGGGTCGATTGCTGGACCACGAAGCGGTCGCGAAACGGCTCCGGCGCCTGCGCAAAGTCCGGGTTTCCCGAGACCGCATCGAGCACGGTGGCCCGATCGGCGTCGGTGACCCGCTCACCCACGCGCTCGAGGTAACGGTTCGCGAGCATCCGGTAGACGGTCTGCGTGGCGATGGCGGCGCCGGCGTCGGCGCTGACGGCGCCGTCGGTCGATCGCGCCTGGGCCAGCGGGAACTCCGCCCAGGCGCGCAGGTCGTCGTTGAACGCCTGCTTCGACAGGCGCTGGTCACCGACGGTGATCGCGGTCGCGCCGTCGGTGCCGAGGCCCACGGCGGCAACGACCGCTGCGGTGACGAGCAGGGCCACGAGGGCGACGAGGACACCCACCGTGCGCTTCGCGGAACGAGTCATGGTGCTGCGGAGCCTACCCAGCACCGGGGTCTAGGCCGGGACGGGACGGGGGACGACGTCCTCGAGCAGCGCGGTCAGCTCGGCGGCGGCCGCCGCCGCCTCGCCCCGCCACGGCACCATGACCTCCCCGGCCCCGAACCTGGCGCCCGGCGCGAACCGGTTCATCCGCACCTGCTGCGAGGGCGGGAGGTCCAGCCCGCGGATGCGCACCGCTCGCTGCGCGAGCGTGACGCTGCGGATCCCCAGCCGGGCACACTCGACCCGCAGCCGAGCGATCGCGAGCAGCGCCTCGGCCGGCGGCGGCAACGGCCCGTAGCGGTCCTCCCACTCGGCCCGCACGTCCTCGACGTCCTGGGGCTCGGCGACGGCAGCGAGGCGCCGGTAGGCCTCCATGCGCACGTCGTCGCGCTGGACGTAGTCGCCCGGCAGGTGAGCCGGGACGGGGATCTCGACGGTGATCTCGGGGGCCGCCTCCTGCGCCTCACCGGTGAGCTCGGCCACGGCCTCGGTGACCAGCCGGCAGTAGAGGTCGAAGCCCACGGCGGCGATGTGCCCCGACTGCTCCCCGCCGAGCAGGTTGCCGGCGCCGCGGATCTCGAGGTCGCGCATCGCGATCTTGAAGCCCGAGCCCAGGTCGGTGAACTCGCCGATGGTGCGCAGCCGCTCGTAGGCCTCCTCGGTCAGCGCCTGGTCGGCGGGATGCAGGAGGTACGCGTAGGCGCGCTGGCCCCGGCGGCCGACCCGGCCGCGCAGCTGGTACAGCTGGGCCAGGCCCAGCCGGTCGGCTCGGTCCACGACGAGGGTGTTGACCATCGGCATGTCGAGACCGCTCTCGACGATGGTCGTGCTCACCAGCACGTCGTACTCCTGCTCCCAGAAGTCCACCACCACCTTCTCGAGGCGACCCTCGTCCATCTGCCCGTGCGCGATCGCGACGCGCGCCTCGGGGACGAGCTCGTTCAGGTGCTCGGCGACGAACTCGATGTCCTGGATGCGGTTGTGCAAGAAGAAGAACTGCCCCTCGCGCAGCAGCTCGCGCCGGATCGCCTCGCCGACCACCCGGTCGTCGTACTCGCCGACGTAGGTGAGGATCGGCTGGCGGTCCTCGGGCGGGGTGTTCACCAGGGACATGTCGCGGATGCCCGTGATGGACAGCTCGAGGGTGCGCGGGATCGGCGTAGCCGACAGCGTGAGCACATCGACGTTGGCCCGCATCGCCTTGATGCGCTCCTTGTGGGTGACCCCGAAGCGTTGCTCCTCGTCCACCACGAGCAGGCCGAGGTCCTTGAACGTCACGTCGTCGGACAGCAGCCGGTGGGTCCCGATGACCACGTCGACCTCACCGCCGGCCACCGCGGCGGCAACCCGCCGCTGCTCGGCCCCGGTCAGGAACCGCGACATCACCTCGACCCGCACCGGATAGTTCGCAAACCGGTCGCGGAAGGTCTGCCCGTGCTGGTCCGCGAGCAGCGTGGTCGGGACGAGCACCGCCACCTGCTTGCCGTCCTGCACCGCCTTGAACGCGGCGCGCACCGCCACCTCGGTCTTGCCGAACCCGACGTCGCCGCACACGAGGCGGTCCATGGGAACCGGCTGCTCCATGTCGGCCTTCACCGCGTCGATCGCCGACTGCTGGTCGGGCGTCTCCTCGAACGGGAACGCGTCCTCCATCTCGCGCTGCCACGGCGTGTCGGGCGCAAACGCGTGACCGGGTGTGGCCAGCCGGCGCTGGTACAGGACCACGAGCTCCTGGGCGATCTCCCGGGTCGCCGCACGTACCCGGGCCTTCGACTTCTCGAAGTCGGCGCCGCCCATGCGGTGCAGGGTCGGGGTGTCGCCCCCCGTGTACTTGCGCACGGTGCCGACCTGATCGGTCGGGACGTAGAGCTTGTCGTTGCCCTTGTACTCGAGCAGCAGGTAGTCGCGTTCGGACCCCCCGATGGCGCGGGTGACCATGCCGTCGTACCGCGCAACCCCGTGGGTCTGGTGCACCACGTGGTCGCCCGGCACCAGGTCTTCGTAGAGGTCGACGGACCGGCGCGCGCCCCGGGCCCGGCGGTGCACCCGCCGGCGCCCGGTGAGGTCGGGCTCGGCGACGAGGGCGATCTTGGCGCTCCCGAGCACCGCACCCCGCTCCAGCGGTGCCACCACGATCCCGACGTGGCCCGGCGCGATGGCGCCGGTCGTGCTGTCGACACCGTCCTCGTGCAGCACGTCGGCCAGGCGGGCCGCGCTGGCGGAGCCGTCGGCCGCAATCACCACGGAGAACCCCTCGGCCTGCAGCTGGGCGAGACGCGCGCCGACCCGGTCGGCGCCGCCCACCACCGGGTCGAACCCGGTGGCCGGGAGCACGGGCGTGTCGGGGGACTCCGGGGTGGGCAGCAGGTGGGTCACCCCGGCGGCAGTGTGGGCCAGCAGCCGGTCGAACGGGAGCGAGAGGCGCGGTGCAGCGTCGCCGACCGCGCCCCAGGTGGTGGCGAGCGTCGCCGCGAGCGCCGCCTCGTCGTCGAGGAGCTCCTGGGCACGGTCGCGGATGCGGCGCGGCTCGCAGAGCAGCACGAGCGCGTCGGCCGGCAGCAGGTCGAGGAGCAGGTGCTCGCCGCCGCAGAGCCACGGCAGCCACGACTCCATCCCGTCGAAGGACTGACCCTCGGCGAGCCGCTCCCAGTGGGGCGCGCCCCACGGCTGCTCACGAACGAGCGCCGCGGCCCGCTCCCGCACGTCGGGCGTCGGGAGGAGCTCGCGGGCAGGGAAGATCACGGCCTCGTCGATGTCGTGGGTGCTGCGCTGGTCGGCGACCGAGAAGACGGTCAGGCGGTCGACGACGTCGCCCCACAGGTCGATGCGCACCGGATGGTCGAGCGTGGACGGGTAGACGTCGACGATCGAGCCCCGCACGGCGACCTCCCCCCGGGCCTCCACCTGGTACCCGCTCCGTTAGCCCATCGCGACCAGCCCGGCGACGAGGCCGTCCCGGTCGAGGTGCGTACCGGGGCGAGCCACGACCGGCTCGACCTCGCCCACGTGCGGGCCGAGACGCTGCACCAGGGCCCGGACCGGAGCGACGAGGACCGCCGGCCACGCACCCGAGCGCAGCCGCCACATCACCCGCAGGCGCCGGCCCATCGTCTCCACCGACGGCGAGACCCGCTCGAAGGGCAACGTCTCCCAGGCCGGGAACTCCTCGACCGAGTCCGCCGGCAGGAACCGGGCGAGATCGTGGACGAGCCGGTCGGCATCGGTGCGGCTCGACACCGCGACCACGATCGGACGCCGGGTGCTGGCCCGGGCGAGCGCGGCGACGAACAAGGCCCGGGCCGGATCGGCCACTGCGACCACCGGCTCGCGCCCGATCACCGCGCGCAGGGCCGGCTCCTCGGCGAGGAGCGGGAGCAGCGGGGCGAGCGGAGGAGGTGGGAGGTTCGACGGGGTCATGGGGTCCTGGCGCAACGGCCGGCGCAACGTCGGTGGAGTCGGTGGAATCAGTGGAGGCGGTTCATCGCGGCGTCGATGCCGTCGGCGAGGACGGCCTCCACTGCATCGGCCGCCTCCTCGAGCGCGACGTCGATCTCGGCGCGCTCGCGCGTGGAGAACTTGTTCAGCACGTGGTCGACACCGTGCTCCTTCGACACCGGCTTGCCCACGCCGATGCGCACGCGCAGGAACTCGTCGGTCTTCAGGTGGGCCTTCACCGACCGCAGCCCGTTGTGGCCGGCGAGGCCGCCCCCGGCCTTCAGTCTGACCGCGGCCACCGGGAGGTCGAGCTCGTCGTGGACGATCACCACCTGCGCCGGGGTGACGCCGTAGCGGCGCACCAGCGCTTGCACCGCTGCACCCGAGTCGTTCATGTAGGTGGTCGGGACCGCCAGCGCGAGCCGGCGGCCGCCGACGACGACCTCGTCGGTGCGGGCCCGCTCCTTGCCCACGCGCAACCGGGCTCCGTGGCGGTGCGCGAGCCGCTCCACCACCTCGGCGCCGACGTTGTGGCGGGTGCGCGCGTACTCGTCGCCCGGGTTCCCCAGGCCCACCACGAGCAGGTCGGCTGGCGTGCCCGTCCGCGGCCCGCTGCGGGCACCGCGGCGCAGCATCGGCTAGCCCTCGTCGGAGCCGGCGTCCTCGGCGGCGGGCACGGGCGCGCCCTCCCCGGCTTCGGCCGCCTCGCCCTCTCCGGCCTCTGCGGCCTCGCTGAGACCCCGCGGCACCGCGATGGCCGCCAGGAGCGTGTCCGACTCGAGGCTCGTCGTGACCCCGGTCGGGAGCGCGACGTCGGCGACGCGGAGTTGGTCGGCGAGGTCGAGGCCGGTGACGTCCACCTCGATCGACGCCGGGATGTCCTGGGGCTTGGCCTCGATCGGGATGCTGAAGAGCTGCTGGTCGAGCAGGCCCCCGTTGCGGACTCCGACCGGCTCGCCCACCAGCACCAGGGCGACGTCGGCGCTGATCGCGACGTCGACGCTCACCCGCACGAAGTCGACGTGGAGGAGGGAGCCGCGCACCGGGTCGCGCTGGACCTGGCGGGCCAGCGCCAGCTGGTCGGTGCCGTCGACCCGGAGCGTGATGAGGGAGTTCACGCCCTTGGCCAGGATCAGGTCGAGATCGTGGGCCGGGACGGTGACCGCGGTGGCGTCCTCGCCGAGGCCGTACACCACGGCCGGGAGCCGCCCGGCACGCCGGAGCCGGCCGGCCGGGCCGGTCCCCCGCTCGGAGCGGGGCTCTGCGATCAAGACGACGTCGTCGGCCATGGTGGAGCAGTCTTTCGGTCGGGTGGTGCGGGCGGCGCAGTCGGGGTGGGACCCGGGGCCACCCGGCGCACGGGACGACGATGCTAGACGTTGTCGCCGCGGAAGATCTCGCTGACGCTGGCCTCGGTGAAGACCGCCGCGAGCGCCTCGGCGATCACCGGGGCGATCGAGACCACCCGGAGCGCGTCCCACTGCTTCTCGGCGGGGATCTCGAGGGTGTTCGAGACGACCACCTCCCGGATCGGGGCGTTCTTGAGCCGGTCCACGGCCGGCCCCGAGAGGACCCCGTGGGTCGCCGCCACCACCACGTCGACTGCCCCCCGGCGGCCGAGGAGCGCCGCGGCACCGGCGATCGTGCCCGCGGTGTCGATCATGTCGTCGACGAGCACGCAAACCCGGCCCTCGACCTCGCCCACGACCTCCACGGCCTCGGCCACGTTCTGGGTGCCCTTGGGCCGGCGCTTGTCGATGAAGGCCAGTTCGGCGTCGATCCCGAAGTCGGCGAAGTGGTTCGCGTACCGGCGGGCGAGCTTGCCGCCACCGGCGTCGGGCGACACCACCGTGACCTCGCCGCTCACGGTCTCGGCGATGTGCTTCGCGAGGAGCGGCACTGCGGTGAGGTGGTCGACGGGGAAGTCGAAGAACCCCTGGATCTGCCCGGTGTGGAGGTCGACGGTCACGACGCGGTCGGCACCGGCCACGCTGAGCAGGTCGGCGACCAGCCGCGCCGTGATCGGTTCGCGGCCCTCGGCCTTGCGGTCCTGGCGGGCGTACCCGTAGAACGGGCAGACCGCGGTGATGCGCTTGGCCGACGCGCGCTTCGCCGCGTCGATCATGATCAGCTGCTCCATGATCCGGCTGTTGACCGGATCGGTATGGCTCTGGATCACGAAGGCGTCCGCGCCGCGCACACTCTCCCCGTACCGGCAGTACAGCTCGCCGTTGGAGAACGTGGACAGCATGATCTCGCCGAGGGGCTCGCCGAGGCACCCGGCAATCTCCTGCGACAGCTCCTGGTTGCCCCGGCCCGCCACCAGGAGCAACCGCTTCTTGGGTACGAAGTCCATCTACTCCCCCGCCTCCCCCACCTCTGCGGTCCCTGCTGCCTCGGTCGCGTCGGTCTCGCGCGCCCTGACCCAGCCTTCCACGATTCGCGCCGGGATGCCGACCGCGAGCGCGTGTGCGGGGACGTCGCGGGTGACCACAGCACCGGCCGCGGTGTAGGCCCCGTCGCCGACCGTCACCGGCGCGACCAGTACCGAGTTGGACCCGGTGCGCGCGTCCGGTCCGATGGTGGTGCGATGCTTCTCCCGGCCGTCGTAGTTCGCGGTGATGGTGCCGGCGCCCACGTTCGCGCCGGCACCGACGGTGGCATCGCCGACGTAGGCGAGGTGCGGGAGCTTGGCCCCTTCACCGACGTCGGCGTTCTTGGTCTCCACGAAGCTGCCGACCTTCGCGCCACGCGCGAGCACCGTCCCCGGCCGCAGGTGCGCGAAGGGCCCGACGCTCACCCCCGGACCGACCTCGGCCTCGCGCAGCACGCTCGCACGGATCTCGGCGCCTTCGCCCACCACGGCGTCGACCAGCAGGCAGTCCGGGCCGACCACCGCGCCCGAGGCGACCGTCGTGCGGCCCTCGAGGATCGTCCCCGGCAGGAGGCGCACATCGGGCGCCAGCACGACCGTGGCGTCGACGTAGGTGCGGGCCGGGTCCACCATGGTGACGCCCGCCCGCATCCAGGCTGCGTTGATGCGCCGGCGCAACACGGCCTCGGCGTCGGCGAGCTGGGCCCGGTCGTTGACCCCCAGCGTCTCGGTCGGATCGGCGGCCGGCACGGCGAGGACGGTGTGTCCGGCGCTGCGCAGCACCTCGATGACGTCGGTGAGGTAGTACTCGCCCTGCGCGTTCTCCGGGCTGACCCGGCGCAGCGCCGGGGCGAGGAAGGCCCGCCGGAAGCAGTAGATCGAGGGGTTGACCTCGGCGATGGCCAACTCGTCGGGCCCGGCGTCGGTCTGCTCGACGATCCGGGCCACGTTGCCGCGCGCGTCTCGCACGATGCGGCCGTAGCCCGACGGGTCGTCGAGCTCCGCGGTGAGCAGTGTCGCGGCGGCGTCGCCGACACGGTGCTCGGTCGCGAGCGCGGCGAGAGTCTCGGGTGCGAGCAGCGGGATGTCGGCGCTGCAGACGATGACGTCGTCCTCGTCGGCAGTGTCGGAGAACGCGGTGAGCGCCACCGACGTGGCGTCGCCCGTGCCCCGTTGCACCCGTTGCTCCACGAACTCCACCGGGATGTCGGTGTCGAGGTGCTCCGTGATCGTCCGGGTCACCGCGTCGGCCGCGTGCCCGACCACCACGACGACCCGCTCCAACGGCAGCGCCACCAAGGTGTCGAGCACGTGGAGCACCATCGGGCGCCCGCACAGCGGGTGCAGCACCTTGGGGAGCGAGGACCGCATGCGCGTGCCCTCACCCGCGGCCAGGACCACTGCCGAAAGGGGCCGGTACGCCATGGGGGTTCTCCTTGTCGCGGTGTTGTCGCGGTGTTGTCGCGGTGGGCGCGTCGAGCGGTCGGTGGGCTCGGGGGCGAGGTTTCGAACCTCGACTTGGGACTCCAAAGGACCCCGTGCTGCCGTTACACCACCCCCGAAGGGTGCCCCGACCCTAGACGCGCCGGCGAGGAGCGCCGGGGGCGAAAATCCGCCCGGGTACAGGGCGCCGGGACCAGGACGGGCCGGGAATGTGAGTTCGGCGCCGCCAGCGGCTACCGTGCGCGCCGCCATGGGATCTCTCATCAAGAAGCGCCG
>JBJSXO010000366.1:0-9200 GCA_046086425.1 Actinomycetota bacterium
CGCGGCAACTCCGGCGTGATCCTCTCGCAGATCCTGCGCGGTCTCTGTGACACGTTCCGGAGTGCAGGCCGGGTCGGTCCGGCCGAGGTCGCGGCCGGGCTCGAAGCGGCCGCCGATGCCGCCTACGCCGCCGTGATGCACCCGGTGGAGGGCACCATCCTCACCGTCGTCCGGGCGAGCGCCGACGCCGCCGCCGCGTCCGGCGCGCGCGGCGCCGCAGACGGCTGTGTGCCCATGGTGGAGGCGGTGTGCGCCGCCGCCCACGCGGCGGTGGCCCGGACGCCCGAACTTCTCCCGGTGCTCGCGGCTGCGGGCGTGGTCGACGCCGGGGGGCGCGGCCTCTCGCTGTTCTTCGACGCCTGGCTCCACGTGCTCGACGGACGTCCGCTGCCGGAGCCGCAGATCGTGGCGCCGGTAGCGCCCACCCGAGCGGCTGCCCCTGCCCCTGACCTACGGCGCGCGCGCGGCACCCGCTACGAGGTGATGTTCCTCCTGGCGGCCGACGACACCGCCGTCGAGACGTTCCGCTCCCGGTGGGACGGGCTCGGCGACTCGATCGTCGTCGTCGGCGGTGAGGGGACGTGGAGTTGCCATGTCCACACCGACGACATTGCCGGGGCGATCGAGGCCGGCATCGAGGCTGGGCGTCCGTCGCGCCTGCAGGTCACGGACCTGTGGGAGCAGGTGGACGCGCGCGAGGCGGACTGGGTGGCTGCGTCCGCGGCGGGGGCGCCGGTCGACGTGAAGCCGTGCGGGGTGGTCGCCGTTGCGAGCGGGGCCGGGATCACCGAGCTGCTCGAGCACCTCGGTGTGGCCGTGGTCGTGCCGGGCGGCCAGTCGATGAACCCGTCGACCCAGCAGATCCTCGACGCGATCGACCGGTGTGCCGCCGAGGCCGTCGTGGTACTCCCCAACAACAAGAACATCGTGGCGGTGGCCGAGCAGGCCGTAGGGCTCGCAACGCGGCCCGTGCGGGTCGTCCCTACCCACTCGGTCGTCGAGGCGCTCGTCGCCCTCATCGAGTTCGATGCCGAGGCGACCGCCGACGCGAACGCGAATGCGATGGGTGACGCCGGGGCGCGGGTCCGTACTGGCGAGGTGACCCAGGCGGTACGCGCCGGGCAGGGCAACTGCGGGCCGATCGCCGCCGGCGACTGGATCGGAATCACGCGCGCAGGGATCGGCACGCGGGCCGACTCCGCTGTGGCCGCGGCGATGGGTGTGCTCGACGAGCTGGTGGACGCTTCTGACGAGTTGGTGACGATCCTGGTCGGCGCCGACGCCGACCGCGCCGGGGCCGAGCAGCTGCGCGCGCACCTCGCCGCGACCTGGCCCACGGTCGAGGTCGAGATCCACGAGGGCGGTCAGCCCCTCTACCCGTTCCTCGTCGGGGTCGAGTGACCCGTGGCCGACCGGCCGCCGCTCACTCTGCGCGACCTCGCGGCCATCCCCGTCACCGACCTCAAGCAGGTGGGGCCCAAGCTCGGCGACCGCCTGGCGTCGATGGACATCGTCACCGTGCTGGACCTCCTCACGCACTACCCGAGGCGGTACCACGACCGGCGGAACCTCCAGGAGATCGCCGCACTGGCGGTCGGCGAGGAGGCGACCGTCTACGGCGCGGTGACGAAGACCTCGGCCCGGCGGACCCGGCAGCGGCGGTCCCTGGTGGAGGTCGAGATCTTCGACGGGACCTCGTACCTGCGGTGCACGTTCTTCAACCAGCCGTGGCGGGAGCACCAGCTCTCGCCGGACACCGACGCTGCGTTCTTCGGCAAGGTGGAGCTGTACCGGAACCGGCGTCAGATGACGAACCCCGTCGTCGACGTGATCGGCGAACCGGGCCGGCCCGGTGCCGACACCGGGGTGCTCGTCCCCATCTATCCGGCGTCGGGCAAGGCGGAGGTCCTTACCTGGCAGATCCGCAAGGCGGTGGGCGAAGCGCTGGACCGATCGCGCGCCCGGGGGTTCGCCGACCCCCTCGACGCCGACACGCGTGCCCGACTCGGCCTCGTCGACCGGGGCACGGCGTTCGAGCACATTCACCGCCCCCCCGACCTCCGCGACCGCGACGCGGCCCGCGCTCGGCTCACGTTCGACGAGTTCCTGCGCATGCAGGTGGGCCTCGTCGCCCGCAAACGGACCCTCGAGCGCGAGCGAAGAGGTGTCGAGCACCTCGTCGGCGGTCCGCTCGTGCCTCGCTTCCACGCAGGCTTGCCGTTCCCGCTCACCGGTGCGCAGCGCGACGCGATCGAGGAGATCGAGCGGGACCTGGCTGCACCGGCCCCGATGCACCGTCTCCTGCAGGGCGAGGTCGGCTCGGGCAAGACGATCGTCGCGCTGACTGCGTTGCTCGTCGCGGTCCAGGGTGGGCACCAGGGCGCGTTCATGGCCCCGACCGAGGTCCTCGCCGAGCAGCACTTCCTGACGCTGCGCGCGCTGCTCGGCGACCTGAGCGTGCCGGAGCCGAGCAGCTTGATGGGCGAGCGGCCGGTTCGTGTCGAGCTGCTCACCCACCGCACACCCGCGGCCCAGCGCCGTCGTCTGGCCAAGGGCCTTTGCGACGGATCGGTCGACCTGATCGTGGGTACGCACGCGCTGATATACGAGGGCGTGGAGTTCGCAGACCTCGGCCTCGCGGTCATCGACGAGCAGCACCGGTTCGGTGTCGAGCAGCGTGATCTCCTGCGGGCCAAGCGCAGTGGCGACGAGCGGACGCCCGACGTGCTCGTGATGACCGCAACGCCGATCCCGCGCACCGCTGCGATGCTGATCTACGGCGATCTCGACCGGTCGGAGCTGCGGGAGCTCCCGGGCGGCCGCAAGGACATCGAGACGCACGTAGTGGCGTCGGCCGCCGGGCGCGCCGAGGTCTACGCGCGGGTGCGGACCGAGGTCGCGGCGGGCCGCCAGGCCTTCGTCGTCTGCCCGCTCGTGGACGGTTCGACGAAGCTCGAGGCCAAGGCGGCGACCGAGGAGTTCGAGCGCTTGTCCGGTGAGGAGCTCACCGGACTCCGTATCGGCCTGCTCCACGGCCAGATGCCGGGACCGGAGAAGGAAGCGACCATGGCTGCGTTTCGCCACGGCGAGATCGACGTGCTCGTGGCGACCACGGTGATCGAGGTCGGAGTCGACGTGCCGAACGCGACGGTGATGGTGGTCGAGGATGCCGACCGCTTCGGTCTCCTGCAGCTGCACCAGCTGCGTGGTCGCATCGGGCGCGGTGCCCACGCGTCGGTGTGCTTCCTGCTCGCTGACCCGCGCACTCCCGAGGGTGCGGCGCGGATGGAGGCGATGCGCACATCGTCCGACGGGTTCGAACTCGCCGAGCGCGATCTCGAGATCCGGGGCGCTGGAGAGGTCTTCGGGGAGCGTCAGAGCGGATGGACCGACCTGAAGCTGGGGCGGCTGCCCCGCGACGAGCCGATCGTCGTCGACGCCCGGTTCGTGGCCGAAGCCCTGCTCGACGACGATCCCGAACTCGCCGGGCACGGGCAGCTCCGCGAGGAGGTCGAGGACATCCTCGGCGACGCCGTCGAGTTCCTGTTCAAGGTCTGAGTCGGCGTAGCGATGGCACGGCGCTCGACAGGTCGACTCCGCGTGGTGGCGGGCGCTGCGGGCGGCCTCCGCCTCGAGTCGCCGGCGGGTGCGACGACGCGACCGACGGCCGAGCGCGTGCGCGAGGCGGTGTTCAGTGCGATCGGTGGAGCCGCGCGGGGCGCGTCGGTACTCGACCTGTACGCAGGAACTGGTGCACTGGCGATCGAAGCGCTGTCGCGCGGCGCGTCACGAGCGCTGCTGGTCGAGCGCGACCATCGCGAGGCCGACGTGTGCCGGCGGAACCTCGAGCGCACGGGGTTCGCCGACGCTGCCCGCGTGCTCGAGGACGACGTCGACCGGTTCCTAGTGCGCCCCGCTCCTCCCGAGGCGCCGTTCGGGGTCGTCTGCTGCGACGCGCCGTACTCGGTTCCCGACGCGGCGATCGATGCCGTGCTGGCCGGCCTGGACGCTCCCGGCTGGTGCGAGCCGAGCGCGCTGGTCGCCGTCGAGCGACCGCTGGGCAGCCGGTGCCTGGCGCCCCCCGCGTGGGAACACCGGTTCTCGCGCTCCTACGGGGATACGCTCGTGCACCTTTGGTCGACCGGGGCATCCGGCCCCGCAACTCGGCCCGATGCGTAGGGAGTGAGGAGACGACGTGGCCACCGCCCTGTGCCCGGGGTCCTTCGACCCGGTGACCAACGGCCACCTCGACATCATCGAGCGGACGGCCCGGCACTTCTCCGACGTCGTGGTGGCGGTGATCCGGAACCCCCAGAAGTCGCAGTCGCTCTTCACGCTCGAAGAGCGCCAGGAGATGCTCGCCGAGGTGACCAGCCACCTCGACAACGTGCGGATCGACTTCTTCAAGGGCCTGCTCGTCGACTACGCACGGGAGCAGGGTGCTCACGCGATCGTCAAGGGCCTCCGGGCGGTGTCGGACTTCGACTACGAGCTGCAGATGGCTCAGATGAACCAGCGTCTCTCCGGGATCGACACCTTCTTCATCTCGACCAGCCCCCAGTACTCGTTCCTCTCGTCGAGCCTGGTGAGGGAGGTCGCCAAGTTCGGTGGTGACGTGTCCAGCATGGTGCCCCCTGCGGTCGCCGCTCGTCTGGCGGGGCGGTTCGAGGCCGATCGCCGCCCATGAGCGACGAGGCCCCGCCGATCGACGAGCTGCTGCTCGAGCTCAAGGACATGGTCGAGAACGCGCGCACGATGCCGATGTCGGCTTCGGTGCTGGTGAACCGTGATGATCTCCTGCAGCTGCTCGACGAGATCTTCGATGCGTTTCCGGACGAGATCCGCCACGCCCGCTGGCTCCTCAAGGAGCGCGACGACTTCCTGCGCCAGTCCCAGCGCGAGGCGGACGACATCCTGGATGCGGCCCGCAGCCAGGTCGAGCGAATGGTCGAGCGGGCCGAGGTCGTGCGGGAGGCCAACCGGGTGGCGCAACGCACCATCGACGACGCCGACGCGCAGGCTCGACGGATGCGCATGGAGTGTGAGGACTACGTCGACCAGAAACTGGCGGAGTTCGAGGTGGTGCTCGACCGGACCCTCCAGGCGGTCCAGCAAGGTCGGGCGCGTCTCCAGGTCGGCTACGACGCAGAGGGCGGGGACGAGGAGGATGAGTACGCCGAGGACCGAGCCGCGTTCTTCGACCAGGACGACGCCTGAGGCCCA
Organism: Actinomycetota bacterium; assembly: GCA_046086425.1. Lineage (GTDB taxonomy): Bacteria > Actinomycetota > Acidimicrobiia > IMCC26256 > PALSA-555 > CAIUKV01. Next base: position 5,224 of record JBJSXO010000366.1, read on the forward strand.
CCGAGGTCTGCCGGTGCCCTCTGCTACCCTCATCGTCCCTCTGTGTCCCCGCCACGACCGGTCGGTCGACCGGCCGAGCACGGGACCGCCCTCCATCTGCCGCTGAGGCTCGCTCGCGACCATGTCCGGATTCCGTATCGATGTCGCCGATCTGTTGGCCCACGCAGGGACGCGTCGCGAGGTGTCGGTTGCCGAGACGCTGACCGGCCTGGGTACCACCGCGGCGTCCGTGCCCGGGCCCGTCGAGGTCTCGGTGCGCCTCGAGCGGGTCCCCGAGGGCATCGTGGTCCGTGGTGCGGTCGACTGTCGGTGGGCCGGCCAGTGCAGCTACTGCCTCCGGGACCTGGCGCAGCCGTTGCACCTCGAGGTCGCCGAGCTCTTCGAGCCCGCGCCGCTCGAGGGCGAGACGTACCCTGTCGAGGGGACCGAGATCGACCTCGAGCAGCTCGTGCGCGACACCGTCCTCCTCGAGCTGCCGCTCGCCCCCCACTGTGACGAGCCGTGCCGACCGGAGGCCGACCCGCAGGCTGCCGACGAAATCAGTGATGCGCCGCCCGACCCGCGTTGGGCTGCGTTGTCCGAGCTCGAGATCCGATAAAGGAGCCCCACGATGGCCGTCCCGAAGCGCAAGACCCCGCGGAGCAAGACGCACTCGCGGCGGTCGGCGAACATGAAGCTCGCCCCGCCGGCGAAGTCGCTCTGCCCGCAGTGTGGCGCGGCCAAGCTGCCGCACCGCGTGTGCTCCAACTGCGGCACCTACCGCGGGCGCCAGGTCATCGACGTCGACTGAGGCTCGCGGCATGACCAGTGAGCGGATCACCCTTGCGATCGACGCGATGGGAGGAGACAAGGCACCGGCCGAGATCGTGGTCGGTGCACTCGCCGCAGCGGCCGAGCTCGATGTCGCCGTGCGCCTATACGGGCGAGTCGAGGAGATCCTCGCCTGCATCCCCGACGGGGTCGTGCCCGACGGGGTCGTCGTGGTCGACTGCCGCGAGGTCATCGCGATGGACGACGAACCGGCGGCGGCGGTGCGTCGATCGAAGGACGCGTCCGTGGTGGCGTGCGCGCAGGCTGTGCGCGACGGTGACGCCGACGCAATGATCAGCGCCGGCAACACCGGTGCGGCGATGGCTGCGGCCCTGCTGCGCATGGGCCGGATCAAGGGCATCTCGCGTCCGGCGATCGCAGTGCCCGTGCCGGTTCCCGGCCACCACCCGCAGGTGCTGATCGACGCCGGGGCCACGGTCGATGCTGCGCCGGAATGGCTCGTGCAGTTCGCCCGCATGGGCCGGGTGTACGCGCGGGCCCGGTGGGACATCGCAGAGCCGACGACGGGACTGCTGTCCAACGGAGAGGAAGAGGGAAAGGGCGACACGCTCCGGAAGGCCGCATTTGCGCTGTTGGCCGAGGAGCCCGGTTTCGTGGGCAACGTCGAGGGCAGCGACTTCATGAAGCCGGGGCGTGCCGACGTGTTCGTGACCGACGGGTTCACCGGGAACGTGGCGCTGAAGAGCATCGAGTCGGCATTGCGCTCCCTGGCGACGCTCGTCTTCCAGACGCTCGAGAGCACCGATGCGTCGCGTGAGGCATCGCAGGTCGTGCTGCCGCTGCTTCTCGAGGCCGCCGAGGCGTACGACCCGGACCTCACCGGGGGCGCAGTGCTGCTCGGCGTCAAGGGCGTGTGCGTCATCTCGCACGGGTCGTCCATGGCACCGGCCGTGGTGAGCGCAGGTCGCGTGGCGCTGGCGTGCGTGCGTGCGGGCGTCGTCCAACAGTTGCGGGAGACCGTCGCCGATGCCGGCTGAGACCCACGTCGAGCGGGGTCCCCTCGGGCCCGACGACATCCTGGCGCTCATCCGGGAGCGACTGGCCGAGATCCTCGAGATCAGCGAGGAGGGGATCACGCGCGAGGCGACGTTCGCCGACGACCTCGGTGCCGACTCGCTGGCGCTGATCGAGCTCGTCGAGGTGCTCGAGGAGGACATCGGCGAGCGGACGGTGGGGTTCACCTTCGACGACGAGGACCTCGCCGAGCTGCGCACGGTGGGTGATGCCGTCGACTACGTCATGGCCCGGCTCGGTGCTGCGGGCTGACCGGACCGTGGGCGACGTGCGTCTTCTCCAGGCTCCGACCGGAACCCGAGGGTCAGGGAGATCCCGGCGGTGAGTGACCCGCTGGAGGAGATCGAGCAGGCGATCGGATGGTCGTTTCGCGACCGCTCCCAGCTCGAGGCTGCATTGGTCCACCGCTCGTACTGCGCCGAGCACGCAGAGGCGATGCCGAACGAGCGGCTCGAGTTCCTCGGCGACGCCGTCCTGGGTCTTGCGGTCACCGACCACGTGTACTCGACCTACGGCGATCTCCCCGAGGGCGAGCTGGCGAAGCTGCGGGCCTCGGTGGTGAATGCCGAGGTGCTCACCGATCTGGCGCGCGCCATCGGCCTCGGTCCTGCGCTCGTGCTGGGAAGGGGTGAGCACGCCTCCGGTGGACGCGAGAAGCCGTCGATCCTGGCGGACGCGATGGAGGCGGTGATCGCGGCTGTGTATCTCGACGGTGGATGGGAGGTTGCCCGCGCGCTGGTGTTACGGCTGCTCGGCGACCGCATCGAAGCGGGCGCGATCGGACCGGGTGAGGGTGACTTCAAGACCCGGCTCCAAGAGCTCGCGGCCCGAGAGTTCGAGCAGCTACCCCGGTATCAGGTGCGGGCCGAGGGCCCCGACCACGCAAAGCAGTTCTTCGCCATGGTCACGATCCGAGGGGCGGTGTACGGGCACGGTCAGGGCCGCTCGAAGAAGCAGGCGGAGCAGGCTGCGGCGCAGGCTGCGTGGACCGCTCTTGCGCGAGATGCCGGAGCTGCCTGAGGTCGAGGTCGTGCGTTGCGACCTCGATCCCGTGCTGCGGCATCGCGCTGTGGTCGGCGTCGAGGTGAGCCGGGACCGCGCGGTCCGCCGAGCACCGGCCCCCGAGGCGTTCGTCGCCGCGTTGACCGGACGGATCGTCGCCGCGACGAGCCGGGTCGGCAAGTTCCTCGTGATCCGGCTCGCGGATGACGGGCGCGACGTCGTGATCGTGCATCTCGGGATGTCCGGCCAACTCCGGGTCGCGGACTCGCCCGACACGCCGCGCCTGGCGCATACCCACGTCGTCTGGACCCTCGACGACGGTCGCGAGGTGCGCTTCGTGGACCCGCGAACGTTCGGGCAGATGTGGTGCGCGACGTCTTCGGTGCCCGGTGGCCGGCCTGAGCCGCTCGGCCATCTCGGTCCCGACGCGCTCGACGACGTCGACGCCGGCGCTCAGCTGGTACCCCGGCTCGCCGGCCGGCGAGTCGCAGTGAAGGTGCGGCTCATGGACCAGACGGCGCTGGCCGGCCTGGGGAACATCTACACCGACGAGGTGCTCCACCGCGCCGGGATCGCCCCGCATCGCCCTGCGGGGGCCGTGACCGAGGCGGAGTGCGCAGCGCTGGTCGCGGGGATGCAGGCGGTCCTGCCTGCCGCCATCGCGGCCCGGGGCTCGTCGCTCGCCGACGCCCAGTACGTCGACGGCCTCGGTCGCCCGGGGACCTACCAGGACCAGCACGCGGTCCACGCCCGGGCCGGGAGACCCTGTCCGCGCTGCGGCCGGCGGGTGGCCCGGATGGTGATGGGCGGACGCTCCGCGTACTTCTGCCCGGGCTGCCAGGCCTGAGCGCGCGGGATCCGCCGCCCCGCTCCCCGGATGCGGGAGAGGTCGTCGCTACGATCCGCCTCACGAGCAGCAGAGAGGGCTTGCCGGGTGTTCCTGAAGTCGTTGACCCTGAAGGGGTTCAAGTCGTTCGCCGACAAGACCGAGCTCCTCTTCGAGCCGGGGGTCACGGTCGTCCTCGGCCCGAACGGCTCGGGCAAGTCGAACCTGGTCGACGCCGTGGCGTGGGTGCTCGGCGCGCAGGGACCGCGGTCTCTGCGCGGTGGGAAGATGGACGACGTCATCT
>JBJSXO010000367.1:0-2563 GCA_046086425.1 Actinomycetota bacterium
GGGGGCGCGAGCACGCCCGCAGGCCCCGACCCCGTCCGCGGTTGCGCCGCATCATGACACGGGGGTGGCGTCCTCCCCCGGTCCGCGGTCGGGCCAGTCGAGCCCCTTGTGGGCGGCCGCGTCGCGCAGCGCAATGGCGAACCGCTCGACCGAGCCGGCGCACTCCTCCAGTGCCGCCGGGTCGAGGAGCACGACGAGCGTCCGGTCGGTCTCGGCCGCTACGACGGGCACCGGGCCGAGGGCCCGGGTCCCCGCAGGCTGGTCGTCCCGGTGGAAGGTGTCGAAGGGCACGGGGAGCGTCGCACGGAACTCGTCCCACTCGCGCTTGCGGCGGACCCGGCCGTGACTGACGTCGCAGAGCGCGCAGTGCGCGCGACCGAGGCGCGCACCGACCCAGTACGCGAGCTCACCACGCAACGTGTGGTCGGCGTCATAGACCCCGACCAGGCGGCGGATGCGCTCGGGCCCCGGCTCGGTCACGCCACCGCGGCGCGAAAGCGCGCCACGACTCCGGCCAGGTAGTCGGTCGCGGCATCTCGCCCGCGCGGAGGCGCCAGCGTGAAGCGCACATCGGTCACGCCGGCCTCCACCATCCCCGGGACGGCGGCGATCGCCTGTTCGACGTCGATGGCGCCGTCGGCGTCCCGCACCATCGGCGCGTTCCCCACGACGCCGAGGTCGGCGGGGTCCCGCCCGAGGCGCTGCATTGCGGCGCGCATGCGCGCGATGCCGGTGCCGATGTCCACGGCGTCGTCGCCCCACGGGATCCACCCGGCGCCGAAGCGGGCGAGCCGGGCCATGGCGCGGTCGTTCACCGTCCCGCTCACCCACACGGGCACGCCACCGGCCTGCGTCGGCTTCGGCATCTGGTGGATGTCGGCGAAGGTGAGCCCGGCCCCGTCGTAGGACGCGGTCTGCTCGCGCCAGAGCAGCTGGCAGACCTCGATGGTGTGGTCGAGCAGGCGGCCCCGCTCCGAGTAGGACAGCCCGGCCGCCTCGTACTCCTCGGCCTGCCAGCCCACGCCGACCCCGAGGTCGATGCGCCCACCCGACAGCACGTCGATCGTCGCCACCTCCTTGGCCAGGGTGACCGGGCGGCGCAGCGCAGCGATGAGAATGTTGGTGCCGAAGCGGACCCGGGTGGTCAGCGCGCTCAGGTAGGTGATGGTCACGAGGGGGTCGAGCCAGTGGCCGTCGGGCCCGGTGGGCTGCTTGCCCCCTTTGGCGCCGCCCCGCTTCGGGTCCCCGTACGCCTCGAGGTTCTCCCCGAAGGCGACGTGGTCCGAAAGGACGAGCCGGTCCAGGCCGGCGGTGTCGGCGGCGACCGCGAGGTCGACGACGTGGTCCCACCCGCCGGGGTCCTCGGCGGCGAAGGTGCGGAGCATCATCGAGCACTGGGGAGTGGTCATGGACCCATCATGGGTCGCGGACCCGGGCCCGTGCCGGTCGGCGCTCGAGCCGACGCCCGGCGGGCCCGGCCCGACGCGCCGCAGGGTGGCGGCCTAGGCTCCTGACACGAGCGTCAGTTCCCGGCTCCCGGCTACCCGGCTCCCGGCTCCGGGCTCCGGGCTCCGGAACCCACGGTGGAGGACTCGGTGGACCTGCCCAAGATCATCAGCGTCGACGACCACGTCGTCGAGCCTCCTCACGTCTGGCAGACCTGGCTGCCCGAGAAGCATCGCGCGGCGGGGCCACGGGTCCTGCGGGAACGGTTCGCTCCCTTCGTCCACATGCCCGGAGCCCGCTACACCAACGACTTCGACCCCGACGGCGAGTACGGCGACTACTGGATGTACGAGGACCGTCTCATCTACGTGCACAAGAAGTTCGTGGCAATCCCGCAGGAGGCGGTCTCGGAGGCCCCCGACGGGTCCAAAGCGTTCGACCGGACCCGCATGCAGATGGTGCCGACGACCTACGACGAGATGCTCCCGGGCTGCTACGACCGCGACGCCCGGGTGAAGGACTTCACGGAGAACTGGACGGACGGGTCGCTGCCCTTCCCGACGTTTCCGCGGTTCTGCGGGCAGACTTTCATGGACGGCAACGACAAGGAGCTCGGGCTGGCCTGCGTCGAGGCCTACAACAACTGGATGATCGAGGAGTGGTGTGCGCCCTCCCAGGGCGTGAACATCCCCCTCTGCATCGTCCCGATCTGGGACGTCGACCTGTGCGTGGCCGAGGTCGCCCGGGTGGCCGACCAGGGCGTGCACGCGATCTGCTTCTCGGAGATCCCGTCGATGCTCGGCCTGCCGAGCATCCACAGCGGCGACTGGGACCCGCTGTTCGCCATCTGCGACGAGCGTGCCGTCACGCTGAACATGCACATCGGCTCGTCGTCGTCGATGCCGAAGGCATCCCCCGACGCGCCCGAAGCCGTCGGCTCCACGCTGCAGTTCAACAACGCGTTCGCGTCGATGATCGACTGGCTGTTCTCCGGGAAGCTGATCCAGTTCCCGAACCTGAAGCTCGCGTACTCGGAGGGCCAGATCGGCTGGATGCCGTACGCGCTCGAGCGGGCCGACCGGGTCTGGGAGATGCACGAGCCCTGGACCCACGCCAA
>JBJSXO010000368.1:0-31346 GCA_046086425.1 Actinomycetota bacterium
GAAGCCGATCACGAGGAGCAGCAGTGACACGATCACCGAGTAGGAGAAGTGGACCAGCGTGGGGAACGTCGTGCCGAACAGCGACCAGCGAAAGGCCTCGAGGAGGCTGACGACGGGGTTGAGGTAGTAGAGGCTCTGGTAACGCTCCGGCACTGCGGAGACCGAGTAGGCGACCGGGCTCGCGTAGAGGCCGAGCTGCAGCAGGAACGGCGTGATGTTCGCGAAGTCCCGGTAGCGCACGGCGAACGAGCCGATGAAGGCTCCGGTGCCCTGGGCCATGGCGAGCAGGAAGAGCAGCCACACCGGCAGCAGCAGGACCTCGGGACCCGGGGGAACCCCACGCGCCACCATCATCACCAGCAGGATCATGAAGGTCACCGCGAAGTCGACCGCGACCGACGCCACGCTCGCGAGGGGCAGCACCAGCCGGGGGAAGAAGATCTTCGCCACGAGACTCGCGCTGCCGATGAGCGTCGTCGCCGCTCGGTTCAGCGTCGCGCTGAACGCGCTCCACGCAAGCATCCCCGAGTAGGTGAAGAGGAAGGTCGGCACCCCCTCGGTGGGAAGATCGGCGATGCGGCCGAACACGAACGACAGCAGCCCGGCGGCGAGGATCGGCTGGAGCACGACCCAGACCGCGCCCAGCAGCGTCTGGCGGTACCGGAGCGTGAGGTCGCGGCGACCCAGCACGCGGATCAGGTCACGGTGGTGCCAGAGATCACGCCCGTACTGGCGCAGCGGGGTGCTCCCGGGGACGATGACCAGCAGGGGCGTGGGCGTCCCGCGCTTGGGCGCGTCACTCGTCGCGTCGTCGTCACGGGACCCGCTCGGGGAGGAGCTCATGCGGGCTCAGATACCGCTGCGGACGAGGTCGTGCAGGCGCAGGAGGCCGACGCATCCACCCAGCGCGTCGACGACGGGGAGGACGCTGATCTGGGAGGGCCGGTCCTCCATCAGTCGCAGCGCGTCGTGCGCCAGGGTCCCCGTCCGCACGTGCACCGGATCCGGGGTCATCACGTCGGCCGCGTGCAGTCCGGGAAGATCGGCCGGCTCGGCGCGCTGCACGGCGCGGCGAAGGTCGCCGTCGGTGACGATCCCGAGCAGGACGCCTCCCTCCTCGACGGTGACCGCGCCGAGTCCGCCACCGCTGATCGCGACGACCACGTCCATCCAGGCGGCGCCCGGCGCCACGACCGGCCGGTCGCCCGCGGCGTCCATCAGGTCGTCGACCTTCAGGGTCAGGCGCTTGCCGAGCCGACCCGACGGGTGGTTCAGGGCGAACCCCTCCGGCGTGATCCCCTTGGCCTGCATGACCGACATCGCCAGCGCGTCGCCGAGCGCAAGCGCCACCGACGTGCTAGCGGTCGGGGCGAGGTCGAGCGGGCAGGCCTCGCGAGCGGCGAAGGCGTCGAGCACGGCCTCCGAGTGACGGGCGAGGGTGGAAGCCACGTTGCCGACGATCGCGATGAGCGGGACCTTCCGGTCGGCGAGGTACGGCAGGACCGTCAGGACCTCGTCGGTCTCGCCACTGTTGCTCAGCCCGATGGCGACGTCGCCGGGCGCGACGATCCCGAGACCCCCGTGGAGCGCGTCCGAGGGGTGGAGGAACACCGCCGCCGACCCGGTGCTCGTGAGGGTGGCGGTGATCTTGCGGGCGATGATCCCCGACGTGCCGGCACCGAACACCACGACCTTGCCCTCGCACCCGACCACCAGGTCCACGGCCCGCTCGAACTCGCCGCGGTCGAGGCGGGCGGCGGCGTCGGTGATGGCATCGGCCTGCAGCCGCATCAACGTGCCGACGTCGATACCCACGTCGATGTTGGACTCGCTCATCACTGGTCCCGGCTCGTTTCCGGCTCGCCCTGCCTCGACAATAACAAGTCGGCCCGAAACCCCGGGCTGACGTCCGCGCCGGATCACCCGCCTACGGCGCCCGCGACCGGGGTGGCGACGCCGGCGGAACGGTCGGGGCGGCACCATTCGCCCAGTCCGGGACGGACTGCCAGGACCGCCAGGTCCCGAGCGTGCGCTGGATGTCGTGCAGCGAATCCAGACCGCGAGCGCGCAGCAGCGCGGCGAGGGCCGCGCGCTGCTCGTCCTTCGCGTAGGCACGACCCACCCGGCCGAGGTGGCGGATCGGCACCGAGTCGACGATGCCGAGGCGGGCGCCGCGCTCGGCCAGGTCGAACCAGTCGAGCTCGAGACCCCAGCCCATGGTGTGCCGGTCCGGGAACGGGAGGATCTCCGCGACCCACGGCGGGCGGAACGCGAAGGCGGGTCCGATCTCCACGAAGGTGGTCCGGCGGGCGAGCGAGAACGACCGACGGACCGTGAACTCGATGTCCCGGTGACTCCGCTCGGTATGGGCCGGCTGCACGAGGTCGAGCTCGGCGGCCTCGGCCACGGCGAGCAGGTCGGACAAGGACCCGTCGGTGAAGACGAAGTCGTCGTCGACGACGACGACCCATTCGAAGGCGGTCGGGTCGCCGTCCGCCACGAGCCGGTTCAGGAGCGGGAACTTCGCGCCAGCGCCCTCACCCACGGTCACCGCGGCCAGCGACGGTGCGGTGCGGTCCAGAGCCCAGAGCCGGACCGCCCAGCCCCGGACCGCGGCCTCCTCCACGAGCCGGCCGACCGTGGGCGCGTTGGCGAACCGGTAGACACCGAGGACGAGCGCCGACCGGTTCGACGGCCCGCGCTGCGCCCGGACCCGCCGCCGTGCGGCCGCGCGTGTCACCGCGGCGACCGGGGCGGCGTACAGCGCCCGCGGGTAGTCGGCGAGGCGACGGAGGTACTTGCGGGCCCGCCGGCGGTTCAGGGTCCACAGCGAGACGCCACTCCCCTGCGGACGAACTCGGCGGAACCCGCGCAGCACCCCCGGACCCGCAACGCACGTCGCGAGGAAGAACCAGTTGCGCCGATCACGCGGGTTGCGCCGGACCCCCCGCACCGACCACCGGATCCCCGCCTTCCAGTGACCGGCATTCAGGTGGTAGTAGCCGAGCGCCCCGAGGAAACGCGCGTGCGCCTTGCGGTGACGGGCGAACGCGTCGGGGTGCTTGGCCAGGGTGCGCTCCATGTCGGCCGGGATCGCCGACCACCGGGCCGAGACCCGGGGGGCGCGGTGGGTGCTCATGCGGTAGAGCGGGGCCGTGACCCCTTGGATCGACGCGACCGCGTTGAGCCGAAGACCTAGGTCGTCGTGCTGGAACGCCTCGAGGGCCTCGTCCCATCCGCCGATGGCCCGCAGCACCTCGGTCGGGGCGACGAGGCTGTTCGCCGCGCGCCCGGCGGCACCCTTGCCCTCGAGGAAGAAGTCCTCGCCGCGTGGGAGCTCCGTCGGCGGGATCCAGGCGTCCGCCTCGCGGCCCTCGAGGTCGAGCACCATCACCGTCGCCATCACGGCGACGGGCGGCGGGAGCGCCGACTCGTCGGCAGCCCGCACGCACTGCTCCACCATCTCCGGAACGAGCACGTCGTCGTCGTCGAGGAACGTGACGAACCGCCCCTGCGCCTCGGCGAGCCCGGCGTTCCGGGCGCGGCAGACACCCCCGGCGTGCTCGTGCCGGATCACGCGGACCCGCGCGTCCTCCACGCCGGGGACGAACGGCGGGTCCGAGCCGTCGTCGACGACGAGCACCTCGACGTCGGGGCGCGTCTGCGCGAGCGCGCTCGCCAGCGCCCGCTGCGCGAGCTCGGGCCGGTCATGGGTGGTGATGACCACGCTGACGATCGGCAGGTCTCCCGCCGGCAGGCTCATGACCGCAGGCTCATGACGGCGGCTCGACGGTCCGACCCATCCGCCCCGTCCACCCGTCGCGACAGGCGCGCAGGTTGGCGCGGAGATGCGCGATCGCATGGCGCGGCTCGCGGAAGAGGTTGACGACGGGCTTCGCCACTCCGACGATCAGGATCACGCGCAGCGCCGAACCCGGCCGACCCCGCTCGCGCAGGATCCACACCAGGTTGCGCATGCTGTAGAAGCGCCGCCAGGACAGGTCGCCGAGCGATCGCGACGGCACCAGCTCCATGTCCATGCGACCGAGTGCCGCGCGCCCCGTACGCCATCGGACCCCGTGCCCGTAGAGCGTGAAGCCGGCGTCACCGAGCCGGAGCCCGAGCTCGAGCTCCTCGTGGCCGAAGAACAGGTCGGAGCGCATCGTCCCCACGGCCCGGAGGGCCCGCACGGAGTAGCACGGACACTGGTTGCCGGCGATGGCATCGACGGCGACCTCGTCGTGCAGCTCGTCGTCGCGAACCCGCACCACCCGTCCCCGGCGCCGGTCGAAGCGCACCCCGGACAGCCCGACGGCTGCCGTGGTCCGGTCGCGGGCCGAGGTCTCGAGCGCGAAGGCGAGGAGGTCGGCGAACGTCGACGGGTCGGGGGGCGGATCGTCGTCGTCGAGGGTGACGATCCAGTCGTCGTCCCCGGCCCGCTCGAGCAGGTGCGTCATGCCCAGGGCGATCCCGCCCGCAGGCCCGAGGTTCTCCGGCGCAGGCACGTACTGCGCGCCCGGGATGGTCGTCGCCACGAGCGCCGCCGTGGGCGCCTCGGGAGCGTTGTCCACCACGACCAGGTGCTCGAGCGGAGTCGTCTGGCTCACGATCGCGTCGAGTGCCTCGGCGAGAGGCGCCGGCCGGCGGTACGTGACGAGCACGCCGAACAGCAGTGGGTCGCCTTCGCTCATGAGCCCCTCACGTCGTCCGACTGCGGTGTACCGGGCTGCGCCGGGCTCGGGGGCGAGCACCCGCAAGCGCTTGCGGGCCGCGATCGGGGCCGGGACGACTCCCAAGTGTAGCCTTGAGCGGGTGACGGCGGCCGAAACCAGGACTCTCGAACTCCGCGACTACTTGCGGGTGCTGTGGCGCCGCAAGTGGACCATCGTCGTCACCATCGCCGTGTGCGTCACCGTGGCCTCGTTCATGGCGCTGCGCCAGAAGCCGGTGTACTCGACCAAGACATCGGTCCTGCTCGACCAGCGGCTCGTCGACACCCTGTTCGTCGAGAGCCAGTTGCGGACCGACACGGTCAGCGCCGACCGTCAGCGGGGCAACGAGATCCAGATCATGGACGGCCCGACCGTGCTCGCGCAGGTCAAGGAGCTGCTCGGCGAGGAGCCCGTCCCGGTGAGCTTCACGCCGCTGGAGGGAACCGACGTCGTGGAGATTGCCGCCCGGGGTGAAGACCCCGAGCGTCTCGCCGCCACCGTGAACGCGTTCGCCAAGACCTACATCGCCGTCCGCACCGACCTCACCGTGAGCCAGCTCGACGAGGCCGCCGCCGAGGTGCAGACCCAGATGAACCGCATCGACGAGCAAATCCGGCAGATCGACGCGTCCCTTGCGGCGAGTCCCCCGGCGCCCGACACCGTCGTCCAGGGGCGGACCATCTCCACGAGCGACGCCCGCGTGGCCCAGCGGAACCAGCTCGCGGCCAACCGCTCCCGGTTCGAGACCCAGCAGGGACAGTTGCAGCTGGCGTCGACGGTCGCGAAGCAGAGCTCGGCCGAGATCATCGCGCCGGCCGGTGTGCCGAAGAAGCCGCTCAACCGCAGTCCGCTGAGCAACGTGATGGGCGGGCTCGCGATCGGCGTCGTGCTCGGCATCGCGCTCGCCTTCCTCCGCGAGTACCTCGACGACACGGTCAAGACCAAGGACGACCTCGAGGCCGCGTCGGGCCTGACCGCGATCGGCCTCGTCCCTGCGCTCACCGACTGGAAGAAGCGCGAAGCGACGCCGCTGATCTCGGTCATGCAGCCCCGCTCACCCGCCGCCGAGGCGTACCGCTCGGTGCGGACGTCGGTCGAGTTCCTCGGCCTCGACCAGCCGCTCGGGAGCATCCAGGTCACGAGCGCGCTGGCCTCGGAGGGGAAGACGAGCACGCTGGCGAACCTGGCCGTGACGTTCGCCCGCGCCGGACAGCGGGTGATCGTGCTCTGCTGTGACCTACGTCGGCCGCGCGTCCACGAGTTCTTCGGGCTGAGCAACCGCGTCGGGTTCACGTCCGTGCTGCTCGGCGATGCCCCGATGGCCAACGCGATCCAGAAGGCCGACCGGGAACTGCCCATCGGCCTCGTCGCGTCCGGGCCGCTGCCACCCAACCCCGCCGAGCTGCTCGCGTCGAAGCGGGCCGTCGAGGTGATCGAGGAGCTCGACCGCCGGTGCGACCTCCTCCTGATCGACAGCCCGCCCGTGCTGCCGGTCACCGACGCCCTGGTGATCTCGGGCCTCGTCGACGGCGTGCTGCTCGTGGCCGGTGCGGGATCGTCGACCAAGCGCGGGGTCAAGCGGTCCGCCGAGTTGCTGCGCCAGGTCGACGCACCCCTGATCGGCTCGATCCTCAACGGTGTCCAGTCGAAGCACGAGTACGGCTATGCCTACGGCGACAACCGGTACTACCTCGACGGCGCCTCGACGGCTCCGCAGCCGGCCGACGAGACCCGGAACGGAAGGTCCCGTACCGGGGTTGCCGCACGCCCGAGTCGCTGAGCGTCCCGTGGCGCGCCCGGTGACCCAGCAGGTGCCGCCGACCACGGCCGTCGACTCGGAGACGTCGACGCGCGTCCCGATCTGGGTACTCGCGATCTATTGCGTCGGCGGCGCGGCGTACGTGATGCTGTTCGCGGGCGCGATCACGTCCTACGACAGCGAGCTCCTCCACGCGCTCACCATCGCGCCCATCCTCTTCGGCCTCACGATCCCGATCGCGCTCCGCATCGCCCGGACCGAGCATGACCGGTGGTTTGCCCACGTCATCATGGCCGGGTTCGTCGTCAAGTTCCTGGGCGCGCTGGTGCGGTACCACATTGCGTACAACTTCTACGGACCCGGGCGCACCGACTCGTACCAGTACCACCTCGCCGGCCAGAGCTTCGCGCCGTCGTTCCGACGCCTCGTCTTCACTACCGAGTACGGCTCCCTGATCGGAACGTCCTTCATCAAGGTGTTCACCGGCGGCGTCTACGCCGTGTTCGGGATCTCCATCCCCGGCGGCTTCTTCGTCTTCGGCTGGCTGAGCTTCCTCGGCCTGCTGCTGTTCGCCCGCGCGTTTCGACTCGGCGTTCCGGGAGGGGACCAACGCCGCTACATGATCGCCGTGCTGTTCCTTCCCGGGCTCGTCTACTGGCCGTCGTCGATCGGCAAGGAGGGCTTCATGATGCTGGCCCTCGGCCTCAGCGCCTACGGCATCGCCGGCGTCTTCCAACGACGTACGAGCGCGGTGTTCGCCCTGGCCGCCGGCATCGGGGGCGCACTCCTCGTCCGACCCCATCTGGCGCTCATCGTGTTCGTCGGGTTGGTGTTCGCACTCCTCGTGCGGCGGGCACCGGCCCACTCGTACGCGGCGCCGCTCGTACGCATCGGCGGGCTGGTAGCGCTCTTGGTGCTGGGCCTCTTCGTGACGAGCCAGACCGCATCGTTCCTCGGGCAGCCGGAACTGACGGCGGACACCGTTTCCCAGCAGCTCGCCGCCACATCGGAGCAGACGAGCGACGGCGGTTCCGAGTTCACGCCGATCGACGTCAACAACCCGGTGGCGATGTTCCCGGCGTTCATCACCGTGTTCTTCCGGCCGTTCCCCATCGAGGTCTCGAGCGCGCAGGAGCTGGCGAGCGCGACGGAAGGTCTCCTCCTCCTGGGCCTGCTCGTCGCCGCCCGAAAACGGATTCGGTCCATCCCTCGCCTCATCCGGACACAGCCGTACGTGGCGTTCTGCATCGGCTACGTGCTCGCGTTCGTCTTCGCGTTCTCGAGCTTCGCGAACTTCGGGATCCTGGCTCGTCAGCGCGTCCAGGCCATCCCGTTCCTCCTCGTCGCGCTCGCCCTGCCGAAGTTCACCGACCTCGTCGCCGAAGAGTCGCCGGCGGCACCGACCGCGACGACTGCGGTGGTCGCCGCGGTCGCACCCGCGCCGACGGCCACCGGGCGGCGGAGGCGCCGCCCGACCCGGCGCCCGGTGTCGTCCGGCGCGTCGTTCGCCCCACCGCCCCGCCCGGCCGTCGAAGCGACGTCGTCCTCACACGACTCCGGCCTGACGACGACCTGACCACAAACTGACCACGAACTGACTCCGGCCTGACGAGGAACTGACCACGAGTCGGTCGCGCCTCGGTCGCGAACCCGGGACCCGGCGCGCACAGATCGACCGTCACCGGCACCCTGCGGCATTACCGTCGTGCGCGTGCCGGTGCGCGAACTCCTCGAGAACCCGGGGTTCCGGACCGGGATCGGGGTCGGCCTCGTGGTGCTCGTCATCACGCTGGTGGCACTGGTGGCGCAGGTAGCGCTGGTGGCGCGGGCGGCACTCGCCGCGCGGGTGGCGCCGATCGCGGCGATCGCCGTGGTGGTCGCGGCGACGGGAGGCCTCCGCGCGGCCGACGCCCCGATGCCCGGAGCGACCCGGCTCCTCCTCGGCCTTGCGCTCCTTCTCGCCGTGCCCATGGCGGTTGCGGCCGCACTCGGGCACGACCGTCGGTCCGGGCCGGCCGGGATGCTCGCCGCGGTCCCCGGCGCCGCCCTCGTGGCCTCGGCGGCGTCCGTCCCCGACGTCGCGGCGTGGGTGCCGTGGGCCGTGTTCGGCGCCACGGTCGTCGGCGGTGCCATGGTCACCGATTTCGACGGGGCGAACCGGGCAGCCGGGCTGGGCCCCGTGCTCCTCGCCGTCGCCGTGCTCGGCATGTACTCGACCCTTCCCGACACCGAGCAGGTGGTCGTCGTGGTCGGTGCCGTGCTCCCCCTGGCGCTCCTCGGCATGCCCGTCGCCGTGGCGTCGTTCGGCGCAGGCGCCTACGGGATCGTCGGTCTCGTCGGCTGGGTCGCGGCCGTGGGCGGGCGCGGGCGGCCCGGATCGGTCGTCGCTGCGATTGCGTGTCTCGGCCTGATGCTCGTCGAGCCCGTCGTCCGCCGGACCGTCCGGGGGCGGTTGCGGGCGCCCACAAGCCCACGATCGGCGGTCGCCGCAGGATTCGTCGTGGTGCAGGTGCCGCTGGTCCTCGTCATCGCCCGGGTGGCGGGACTGCGCACGTCCGGGCTCGCAGCCGCTGCGCTCTCGGCGCTCGCGCTCGTCACGGCCACCGTGGTCGGGGTCGTGCTGCACCGCGCCCACCGGGACTCCGCGCCCTTGCGACCACAGGGCGACGACCGCCGCGGGCGGTCCCCCTCGTAGACTGCTGGACGCATGACCACGCGGCCGCCGTCGGGCGACTCCTCCGAAGCGGGCGGGACGAGACCGGGAGACACGCGCAAGAGCGCAGCCGAGTCGACCTTCGACGCGGCCAAGGACCTTCTGCAGTCGGCCCTCGAGGAGGTCCGCGCGGTGCCCGCCGAGCCGGCCGGCCCCGACCCGGCCCGAGCCCCGGGCACGAGGTCTTCCGACACCCGGCGGGTCCCGCCACCGGTCGAGCCGACCACCGACGACGAGTCCGCGGAGTTCTGGACCAAGCCGGTGCCCGAGCCCAGGGAATCGGCCCGCTCCGGATCGAAGGCCGCAGCGCGACGGCGGCGTCGGCCCCAGACCCCGGCGGAACCCCCCACCGAGGCTCCGGTCACGAGCGGAGCCGACGAGTTCGACGACCTCGCGGGAACCCTCTATCAGTCCGCGAGCGCAGGCCGCCGCCGGCGGCGGCGACCCGACATCCAGGACTCCCCCGGCGCGAATCCGGCCGGGGACCGCGCCCCGGCACCCACGACTGCGGCCCGGCGGCGCAAGATCGCCGCCGCGAGGCCTGTTACGCTCGCCGCCGAGGCCGTCGCGACCCCGACCCCCGACGACATCCGCACCCCGGAGATGGCCATGACGCCCGACGACGCCTCGACCACCCCGTCCGGCGGCCCCCGGACCGGGTCGGGCGCAGCCGCGCCCGACCGTGGCACCGCCCCGGCTCCCTTCACCGTGTCCTCGATGCCACCGCACTCGCGCCGGCGGGCACCCGGGTGGATCGCCGCGGCCATCGCCGCCGTGCTCGCCATCGGCGTGCTCGCCGTCGTCGTGACCGGAGGCGGTGGCTCCGACTCGACGACCGACCAGGCCGCGGTCGAGACCAACGCCAAGACCCGCCTCACCTTCCCCCCCGTCGCCACCGCCGAGGGCGCGACCGTCACCCGCACCTGGCAGCTCGAGGGCCGCAAGGGTGACCAGTTCGTCGGCTCCCTCGCGATCACGAACCCCACGGCGATCCCGCTGGTGACCACGTTCACCGAGGTCATCCCGAAGGCCATCGCCTCCGACGTCACCCAGATCACCTTCGACCCTCAGCCGATCGTCGTCAAGGCCGACCCGATCGTCTTGTACCGGCTCACCGTGCCCCCGCGGGGCACGGTCACCGTCACCTACGAAGTCGAGGTCGCGCCGGACGGCGCGGACCGGCGGCGACTGAAGACCTGGGCCCGCGAGCTCCCGACGACGAGCACCACCACGACCACTGCGCCCCCGGTCACGACGGTGCCGACTACCCCGTCGACGACCCCGAGCAAGCCGCCGGTCACGGCCACGCCCGTCACCGTGGCACCGACGAGCCCGCCCGGACCGCCGCCCACCGTCCCGCCGGCCACCACCGGCACGATCTCCGTCGTCGTGGTCTCGCGGGGCCAGGGCGGAACGTTCGGATTCTCCACCCCGCTCGGCCCGATCACGCTCGTCACGGCCGGGGCCGACGTCCCCGCCTCGTGGTCCGCCACCGTGGACCCGGGGACCTACACCCTCGCCCAGAGCGCGACACCGTCGTTCTTCTACCTCTACGAGGTCCGGTGCTCCAACGGGCTCGTCACCACCGCGTCGACCGTGTCGATCGCGGTCAACGCGGGCGAGTCCCTCTCCTGCACCTTCGACAACCGGCCGCGCTAGCCCGCAGTCTCACCGAGCGCGCCGCAACGCGGCCCGGGCGGCGTGCCAGCCGCACATGCCATGCACCCCGCCTCCCGGCGGCGTGGCCGACGAGCACAGGTACACGCCCGGGATGGGGGTGACCCACGGGCGCACGGACACCGCAGGGCGGGTGAACAGCTGGTCCAGGGTGCCCGCACCGCCGTTGATGTCGCCCCCCACGTAGTTGGCGTCGTAGGCCTCCATCGCCACGGCGGTCGTCGTGTGCCGGGCGAGGACCGTGTCGCGAAATCCCGGGGCGAACCGCTCGACCTGCGCCTCGATCGCTTCCGTGCAGTCCGCCGCGGATCCGCTCGGGACGTGGCAGTACGCCCATCCCGTGTGCCGGCCCACGGGCGCGCGGGTCGGATCGGCCACCCCTGCCTGCACGAAGATCACGAACGGTCGGTCGGGGACACGACCGGCGAGCACGGCCGCCTCGGCCTCGGCGATCTCGTCGATCGTGCCCCCGACGTGGACGGTGCCGGCGCGGCGGACGTCGGGGTTGGCCCAGGGCACGGGATCGGAGAGGGCCCAGTCGACCTTGCACACCCCTGGCCCGTACCGGTAGCGCCGGAGGGTGCGGCGGTAGGACTCCGGGACCCGGTCGCCACCGAGCGCCAGGAGCTGGCGCGGCGTGATGTCGAGCAGCGTCGAGCGCGCCGGCGGCAGATCGGCCAGGGCCTGCACCTCGTGGTCGGTGACGATCTCGCCACCGTTGGCCATCAACTCGGCGACGAGAACGTCGGCGATCGCCTGCGAGCCCCCGCGGGCCACGGGCCAGCCCACGGCATGGCCGAGCAGGTTCAGGAACAGCCCGTAGCCCGCAGTACCAGCGGCGTCGAGGGACACCATCGAGTGCGCCGCGGAGCCCGCGAGGAGCGCGCGCCCGGCGTCCCCCGCAAAGCGGTGCCCCGCCAGGCCCCGCACCGATCGGAGCGCCCCGAGCCCGAACCGCGCGGCGGTGATCGGCGCACGCGGGATCCCGAAGGGTGACAGCAGCGTGGCGCTCAACCCACCGGCCCGGGCGACGAGGGGCCGGAACAGCGCGCGGTACGCGTCGGCGTCGGCGTCGAGCCCGTCCGCCGTGGCCGAGACCGATCGGTGGAGCAATCCGGCGCGGCCTCCGTCGAGGGGATGCGCGAGCGGGATCTCCGGGTGACACCACTCGACCCCGCGCGCGGCGAGCGGAACAGTGGCGAACGCAGGCGAAGCCAGCGCAGTGGGATGCACGGCCGAGCAAACGTCGTGCACGAAACCGGGCTGCGTGAGCGCAGCCGATCGGCTGCCGCCACCCGGAGTCGACGCCGCCTCGAACACCACCGTCCGGCGTCCGGCGCGCGCCATGGTGATCGCAGCCATGAGGCCGTTCGGACCCGAGCCCACGACGACGGCGTCGTACTCGCTCATCGCTCGTCGGCCCCGCCGGGCGCAGGCAGCGCGAACCCCACTGCGGTGCCGCGATGCCCTTCGGAGTCGGTATCGGTGCGGTCCGCAGCCCAGACGCGCCCCCCGTGCCGGTCGACCGCCTGCTTCACGATGGCGAGGCCGAGGCCCGACCCGGGCTCGGTGCGCGCGGAGACCGAGCGGTAGAAGCGGTCGAACACCTGCGCACGGTCGTCGGCGGGAATCCCCGGACCCCGGTCCCGCACCTCGACTTCGGTCCCCGTGACCACCACCTCGACCGGCCCACGGCTGTACTTGCACGCGTTGTCGACGAGGTTCGCGATCGCCCGGGTGATCGACTGGGGCGCCACCTCGATCACGACCGGGTCGGCGACCGACAGGGTCACGGCCCGCCCGGTGCGCCGCCGGGCCCGGTCGACGACCTCGGCGGCGAGCACGCCCAGGTCGACGGACTCGGTGGGCTCGTCGGCAGAAGTCGGGTCGGTAGCCAGCTCGACCAGCTCCGACACGAGGTGGGTCAGCTCCTCCACCTCCAGGCCGATGCCGTCGACCACCCGGGCGCGTTGTGCCGGTGTGAGCTCGGCGGCGCGACCGAGGAGCTCGGCGTTGGTCCGGAGACTGGTCAAGGGGGTGCGCAGCTCGTGGCTCGCGTCGTTCACGAGCCGCTGCTGCTCCGCACGGGACGCGCCGAGCGCCTCGACCATCGTCGTGAACGAGCGGCCGAGGCTGGCGATCTCGCTCGGCCCGCCCACGGGAACGGCGACGGCGAGGTCCTGGGTTGCGGCGATCTGCTCGGCCGTGGCCCGGAGCTCCTCGACCGGCCGGACGGTGCGCCGGGCGAGCACCCAGCCGAGCAGCGCGCTGGCGGCTACCCCGGCGACGCCGATGCCGACGAGCCAGCGCCGCATGGACGAGAGCACGTCGTCGACCTCACCGAGCCCACGCGCGACCTGCAGCGCGGTGCCGTCACGCTGGGCGACGGTGATCACGCGGTAACGCCGTCCGGAGATCTCGACGGTGCGCAGCCGGACGTCGCCTTCACCTTCGGCGATCTCGCGGTCGTCGTCGTCCACCGGGATCGTCACCCCGCCCTCGATGCACACGGTGGCCGCACCCGAGGCGGACACCAGTTGGGCGGCCGCCGCCGGCTGCAGGAGACCGGCCGGGGGGCAGTTGGTTGGCCGGGCGAACTCCGACGGCTCACGATCGTCGTCGTCGTCGTCGGGACGGGATCGATCGGACGGCGCCACCGACGCGCCCGTCACCTCCACGGCCCGGTCCCGGAGGGAGTCGTCGACGCTCCCCTGGAGCCGCTCGGACACCGCGACGTAGGCGCCGACCCCCACGAAGCCGATGACGAGCGCGGTGATGACGCCGAGCCCGAGGGCGACGCGCCACCGCAGGCTCACCGTCCACCCCGCCCCGAGACGGTGACGCGACGTCCCGTCACGGCGCGCCGGGCTCCGGTGCCGGACGCAGCACGTACCCGACCCCCCGAACCGTGTGCAGCACACGCGGGGCGTCACCCGCCTCGGTCTTGGCCCGGAGGTAGCCCACGTAGACATCGAGCGAACGGGAGCTGGTCTCCAAGTCGAACCCCCAGATCCGCTCGTAGATCACCTCGCGTGAGAGGACCACCCCGGCGTTGACCATGAGCAGCTCGAGCAGGTCGAACTCCGTCTTGGTCAGGTCGAGCGGCCGACCCCCCCGGGCCGCGGTGCGCCCGAGCGGGTCGAGCACGAGGTCGCCGACCTCGATTGCGTGGTCCTCGCCCGTGACGCTGGTGCGACGGATGAGCGCGCGCAGCCGCGCGCTGAGCTCGGCCAACGCGAACGGCTTCACCAGGTAGTCGTCGGCGCCGGCGTCGAGGCCGGCGACCCGGTCGGTCACCTCGTGACGAGCGGTGAGCATGAGGACCGGCACCCGCAGCCCCCGGGCCCGGAGCTCCCGGCACGCGCTGAGCCCGTCGAGGAAGGGCATCATCACGTCGAGGATCACCACATCGGGCTCTCCCGCGAGCACCGCGGCGAGCACCTGCTCGCCGTCGCCCACCGTCTCCACGGCGTAGCCCTCGAGCTCGAGCGCCATCTCCAGGGACTCGCGAACGCTGCGGTCGTCCTCGGCAACGAGGACTCGGGGGCGCGCGGCGGTGCCGTTCACCGGCCCAACGCTACGAGGTCGCGGCAAGGAACCGGTAAGAGCCGGCGGGTCGATCGCCCCGATCCCGGACCCGCTACCAGGTCAGGAACTCCACCAGCGCGCAGTGGAGCGCGGGCTGCGCGTTGGCATCGAAGTGGTTACCCGGGACCGTCAGGGCGGCGCCGTCGGCCACCCGCTGCGCAACGGCGCACGGGTCGCCCGCAAGCCCATCATCGGCCCCGGCGATCACGAGGAGTGGCACGGACAGCTCGTCGAGGTGATACGCGGGGTGGGCGTGAGGAGCCTCCATGCAGGCCGCGAGCGCCACCCGGTCGGCCCGGATCGAGTCGGCGAGCCGGCGGAACTGGGCACCGAGGGAGTCGGTGATCGACGCCGGGTCGTCGGCGAGGAGCGCGTGCCGCAGCGACGGACCGCCGGCGTCACGCCGCTCCAGCGACGCCGATCCCACCCCCAAGGCCACGACCCGCGTCACCCGCGCGTCACGAGCCCCGAGCTGCATCGCGACGCCGGCACCCATCGAGTAGCCGACCACCGCCACCCGGTCGATCGAACGGTGGTCGAGCAGCGCCTCCACGTCGCGGGCCAGCGCGCCATCTGCGTAGGCGGCGGGGTCATGGGGCTTGGCCGACAGGCCATGCCCGCGGAAGTCCATGGCGATCACGCGGCAGCCGGCATCGATCAGCGCGTCGAAGATCCCGGAGCGGACGTAGTTCAGGTTGGTGTCGGCGGCGAAGCCGTGCAGCAGCACGACCGCCACGCCGTCACCTTCGTGGTCGTCGTCGTGCTGGTCGTCGAACCAGATCTCGTTGTCGTCGAAGGACGCGAAGGTGGGCACGGTGCGCCGGCGGGCGAGGGGCCGGCTCGGCTCAGGACCCGGCGTAGGGGACTTCGCGAATGGCCTGCTTCCACTTCTTGGCCTCTTCGGGAAGCACGTACCCCCGCGTCACCGCGCGCTTCGTCGCGGCGTCGAAGGCGGCCAGGAACTTCGCCCGGGAGCCGTACCGTGCGTCGAGCGTCGCCGCAGAGAACGGGACCGTGTTCCCGAACAGCCGGCAGAACGACGGACCCTGACCGGGCTCACCGTCGATACGGGCCCGGGGCGCGTCGACGAACGGCGTGCGGATGCCACCGATCACGTTGCCGTCGTCGTCGCGGGTCAGGGTGAAGGTCGGTCGCGGGTTGCCGTCGTTCCCGACCGTCGGCGTCCCGGTGGTGAACTCGAACCGCGGCGACGACGCCGGAGGCGTTCCGGTGCGCACCCACCGGTCGAGCCCGGTCATGCCCGCCATGAGCACGGCGTACTGGGGTCCTGCGTTGATGGGCGCGGCGCAGTTGAGCGGCCCGAAGGTGGCGGTCGAGACGTCGAGCAGCGTCCGCTCGGCGCTGCCGTCGCCGGGATCGGCGAAGCCGGGGCCCACTCCATAGGCGTCGTAGTGGGCGGTGCCCGCGACGTGCCACGTGCGGACCCGCTTGGTGTCACGCTGCACCGACGCGCCCCCGCCGAGGGGGCCGATGTCGGACTCGGTCTGGAAGACCAGAACGGGCACCGAGACGTCGGTGCGGACGAAGGTGGGCGTCGGCGTGGGGATGTCGGCGAGCGGCGCCTGCGAGAGCGGGGCTCCGTTGTGGAACCGGCTGTGGATCAGGAAGCCGTCGTACTCCCTGGCGATCGGATGCACCGCATCGATGTAGGTCACCATGCGCCCCGCCGACTGCGACTCGCCGGAGGCGATCACCCGCTTGACCTTGAGGTCTCCGAGCGGCTTCACGGCGCCGTCGCCCCGCACCGCGCGTCCGGCCTGGGAGAAGATGTCGTAGGAGTAGCTGTCGCCCGGGTGGACCAGCGACCCGTACCGCTCGGGATCGGCCGCTTTCAGACCGCCTCCGGGCAGGCCGCCGGTCACGGTCGCGGCGCCGGATCCCTGAACCCCGACCGACTGGGCCGACACCCCCACGTAGGCCGTGCCCTCGCGCAGCAGGCCGATGTGGGCCATGTTCCAGCTCGCCGCGGTGTCGAAGCCGGCCGACACGTTCAGCCACTCGACGAACACGGTGCCGTTGAAGTCCTTCGGGTCGGCGGGTCGGGCCACGTACAGGCGCGTCTTGTAGGGCGCGGTGCTGGCCGGCTCGACGGTCCACTCGCCGTCGCTCGTGAGGGGCACGGCCGAGGTGTACGCCGTTGCCTCCCCCGCGATCAGGAACTCCTCGATCACGTAGCCGGCGTCGGGGGGCAGCGTCGGCGCGGTGAGGTTGGGCGTTCCCTTGCCCCCTGTCACCGGCCCGGTGACGGTGGGGACCGCCTCCGACGCGCCCGATGCGCCCGACGCGGCCGGTGCCGCACCGGCGGTCACCCCGACCGATGCGCCGGCGACCAGCAGGCCGAGGAACAGAGCAGAACCCGTACGTCGCAGCTGCATCGGGGCAAGATAGCCCAATGGAGAACCTCGCGAGCCTTGCCGGTCGCGTCGTCGTGGTCAGCGGGGCGTCCCGTGGGATCGGCAAGGGCCTCGCCCTGGGACTGGCTGGCACGGGTGCAGCCGTGGTGTGTGCGGCCCGCAGCACGCGTCAGCACCCCGGAGACCTGCCCGGCACGGTGGACGAGGTCGCCGAGGCGATCGTCGCGGCCGGGGGCCGGGCGGTCGCCGTCCGGGCCGACATCGGCGACGACGACGACGTGCGGGCGATGATCACCACTGCGATCGAGCAGTTCGGTCGGCTCGACGCCCTGGTCAACAACGCGATGTCGTCGACCCGCGCGCCGTTCGACGAGCTCACCCTCGACCAGTGGGACGAATCCTGGCGCATCAACGTCCGCAGCCTGCTCGTGTCGTGCCGGGCTGCGGTGGCTGCCATGGACGCCACCGGGGGCGGGAGCATCGTCAACGTCTCGTCGGGTGCCGCCGACTCTTCGCTCCCCCACGACCTGATGCCACCTGGCTACCTCGCTTACTCGGTCGCCAAGGCCGCGCTCGAGCGGTTCTCCACCGCGTTGGCCACCGAGGTGGCCGGCCGCAACGTCGCCGTGAACGCGTTCCGCCCCGGCGCGGTGAAGACCGAGCAGAGCGTGCACGAGCTCGGTGCCGACTACGACTGGACCGGATGGAAGGAGCCGGCCTTCGTCGTCCCGGCCGTGCACTGCCTGGTGCAGCAACGCGCCGACGGGATCACCGGCCGCGTCGTCGACGTCGGCGACTACGGCGCCACCTGGGGCTGACCGGGACACTCGGCAAAGGTTCGGTCGGCCCGGCCGCCGAGGCACCCACACAGGGGTCAGGCCTCCTTCACCACCGCGTACCAGACTCGTTCCGCCACCGCGCTCATCCGATCGCTGATCGAGAGCAGGCGCGAGTAGAGCTCACGCCGGCCGATGACCACGCGAAGATCCGGCTCCTCCAGCAGTTGCGCCATCCCCTGGCGGTAGACCCGCTCCACCGCCCGCTGCGACTTCACCGCGGTGTCGGCGGCGGCGGTCGCAGCGTCGCCCGGGGCATCGAGGTTCGCGAAGGCGTCCCCGAGGCACTGCACGCCCCGCACCAGCAGGTCGGCGATCTCGCCGATCGCCGGGTCCGGAACCATCGACCACAGGGCCGCTTCCCGCACGATGTCCTTCACGCCGTTGAGCACCTCGTCGAGCTCGGCCGACATCACGAACAGGTCCTCGGCGTCGACCGGGGTCACGAACGCCGCTCGGAGTGCGCGCCACAGCGTGCGCTTCTGCTCGTCCGCCCGGTGCTCCAGCGCGCGGACTTCGTCGGCCTTGTCGGCATCGCCGTGCGCCCATTCGGAGAACGCGCGCAACCCCGCAGCCGTGGTGTCGAGCTGGGCGTGCAGCATGCCGAGCACGTCGGGCGTCTCGGGCAGGAACCAGCGACGGGTCACGACACCCACCTCCAGGGAACCAGCGCGACCGCAGCGAGCAGCGCGCACACGGGCAGGGTAACGAGCCAGGCCACGAGGATCTCCCGCACGACGGGCCAGTGCACGTGATGGAGGCGCGACCGACCCGATCCCGCGCCGACGACCGACGACGCCACGATCTGCGTGGTGCTGACCGGCGCACCCATCGCCGTGCACACGAGGAGCACCGCGGCCGACCCGCCCTGGCTCGCCAGGCTGTCCGCCGGTCGCAGCCGGAAGATGCGCCGGCCGACCGTCCGGACGATCGGCCAGCCACCCAGCGCCGTGCCGAGCGTGAGCGCGACACCACAGGCGAGCGCCGCCCAGGTGGGCGCGCGGAGCGCGTCGATGCGGCCCGCCGACACCAACAGCGCGGCGATCAACCCGGCTGCCTTTTGCCCGTCGTTGGCACCGTGACCGAACGCCACGACCGCCGACGCGACCCACTGCGCACCCCGGACCGGTCCCCGCACCGCGTCGGACGCGCGCGCGAACAGCCGCCGCAACGCCCGCTCGAACACCCACCCGGCGCCGAACCCGGCCACCGGCGCCAGCGCCAGCGCCAGCAGCACCCCGCCGACGCCCGACGGCCGCCAACCGTCCAACGGACCCCAGTTGACCGCGCCGACGCCCCCGGCAGCCAGCGCGGCACCGGTCAGGCCGCCCACGAGCGCGTGGCCCGACGACGACGGGAGCCCCAGCTTCCAGGTCAGGACGTTCCACGCCACCGCACCGGTGAGTGCGGCGCCGAGCACGGCCGCGGTCTCCGAGGCCGGTACCTCGACGATGCCCGCGATCACATCGGCGACCGCGGCTCCGAACAGCACCGGACCCAGGACGTTACCCACCGCCGCGAGGGCCACGGCCGGGCCGGGCCGGGCCGCCCGCGTGGCCACCAGCGTCGCGATCGAGTTGGCCGCGTCGTGCAGCCCGTTGGTGAAGGCGTAGCCGATGGCCAACGCAATGGCGACGTCGATGCCGCTCACCCCCTGATTCTCCCGCACGTGCCCCAGCCGGTCACGAGTCCGGGGATAGCGTCGCCTCGTGACCGACTTCGAGCACCGACGCACCTCCGTGGAAGAGCTCGCTCGCGCCGTTCGGGCGCTGGCCGACGTCGCGGCCGAGACCGCGGTCGATCCGGACGTCGTCCGGGACGCAGCCGCCACCGTCCGCGACCTCACCGAGCGGCTGGCCGCGGCGACCGACGACGACCCGTACTCGGGCCTTGTGCGGCGCCCCGTCGACTACTCCCGGCCCCAGAACCCGATGCCGCTCAACCCCATCATCGGCGACTGCAGCCCCTGTCGGCCCGAGGTCGCGATGCGCTACGACGACGGCGTCGTACGTGGCACCGCCCGCCTCTCGAAGCGCTTCACCGGACCGCCGGGCTTCGCCCACGGGGGTATCAGCGCGATGCTCGCCGACCAGATCGTCGCGCTCACGCCGGGTGCGGCCGGCCTGCGCGGTGGAATCACCAAGTCGCTCGAGGTCCGGTACCGGCACGCCCTCCCCCTCCACGAGGAGCTCACCGTGTGGGGTGCGTGCACTGCCGACGGTGACGACATGGCCGCGCGCTTCACGATCACGGCACGCGAGGTCGTGGCCGTCGAGGGCACGGCCGTGGTGGTGCCGTACTCCCGGCTGGCCGCCCGGGTCGCCCAGACCCGAGCCGAGCCGGTCACGGAGTGACGATGGGGAACGCCGGGTCGAAGTGGTCCAGCAGCGCCCGGAGTCGGCCCACCGCACCGTGGTCCCCCGTCGCAGTGGCCTGACCCCCCGCCACCGCGTCGTCGAGGGACACCAGGCCGAACAGGACCGCGGCGAGCACGTCGTGCGACGCCGTCACGCCGAGCTCTGCGTCCGCAAGCGCATCGCCGACCCGATGGTGCAGCACGGCGTTCTGGATCCACACCGCGTAGCCCACCCCGTCGACCGAGTCGACGAGGTTGATCCGGACCGTCGCGTCGACTGCACGCGGCCCGTCGAGCCGGACGGCCATGGCGTCGAGGATCAACGACAAGGGCATGTGCCGAACCATGCTCGGGCCCACCTTCACCGCGGTGCCGACCTCCTCGCCCGTGCGGAGCTCGTGGGCACCCATGAGGAAGAAGTTGCGCCAGGGTCCCGACTCGGCCTGGTACCCCATCTGCTCGAGTGCGTCGGCCTGCAACGCGCGCGCTGCGGCGTTGGTCGGGTCGGCGAACACCACGTGGTTGACCACCTCGGCGACCCATCGGTAGTCACCGGCATCGAAGTCGGCTCGGGCCCGCGCGAGCACGGCGTCCGCGCCTCCCATGTACTCGACGTACCGGCGCGCGGCCTCCACGGGTGGATGTGGGTGCAGATGGGCCGGGTTCCCATCGAAGAAGCCGAGGTAGCGCTGGTACACGGCCTTCACGTCGTGGTTGACCGTGCCGTAGTAGCTCCGCGCGTACCACTCCTTCGCGAGCGACGGGGGGAGCTCCACCTGCTCGGCGATCTCGAGCATCGTCTCGCCACGGTTCGCGAGCCGCAACGTCTGGTCGTGGAGGTACTGGTACATGTCTCGCTGCTTCTCGAGGTACTCGAGGCAGTCGTCACGACCCCACACCGGCCAGTGGTGGCTGGTGAACACGAGGTCGGTGCGGTCGATGTACCGCACGATCGACTCGTCGATGTACTTCGCCCACGCCAGCGCGTCGCGCACCTGTGTGCCCCGCAGGGTGTAGACGTTGTGCAGGTTTCGCGAGCAATTCTCCGCCATGCACAGGACGCGCCACTGGGGCAGGTAGAAGTTCATCTCGGCCGGCGCTTCGGTGCCCGGTGTGAGCTGGAACTCGATCTCCACGCCGTCGATCACGACGGTCTGCCCGGTGTGGGTGATGTCGTCGGTGGGTGCGATCAGCGACACGCTGCCCGTGGAGTTGGTCTTCCCGAGTCCGGCGTCCACCTGGCCCTGCGGGTGCTTGGGGAGCGCAGACCCGTACATGTAGATGGCGCGCCGGCCCATCGCCGTGCCCGCGATGACGTTCTCGCTGACGGCGGCGAGCAGGAAGCCCTCGGGCGCGAGGACCCGCGTGCGCCCTGCGGCCACGTCCTCCGGTCCGACGACTCCCTCGACTCCGCCGAAGTGGTCGACGTGCGAGTGCGTGTAGACGACGGCGACGACGGGCCGCTCGCCGAGGTGCTGCGTGACGAGCCCCATCGATGCCCGGGCCGTCTCCACCGAGACGAGGGGGTCCACGACGATCCATCCGGTCTCTCCCGCGATGACCGACATCACCGACAGGTCGTACCCCCGCACCTGCCAGATGCGATCGTGGATGCGGTACAGGCCGTGCTCGAGGTTGAGCCGGGCCTGTCGCCACAGGCTCGGGTTCACGGTTTCGGGTGCGGTCGCGTCGTCCAGGAAGTCGTACGCAGTCAGGTCCCACGCCACCTGGCCGTCGTCGCCGGGGATCACGGGCGGATCGAGCGCGGCCACGAAGCCACGGCGCGCGGCCGCGAAGTCCCGGTCGTCGGACCAATCGAGGAGCGGATCGGCCAGGAGCGCGCGGTGGGCGGCCGTGGTGGACGGAGTGGGGTCGTTGGCCATGCCCGGAGGCTATTGGCACCGCTAGCGTCGCGTCCGTGCTGGTGCTGAGCGATCTCGGCGATCGGGATCATCACGACACCGGGGCCGGGCACCCGGAGCGGGCGGCCCGCCTCGAGGCCGTCCGCCGCGGGATCGCCGACGCCCTCGGGCCAGGCGGGGACGGCGTCGTGCCGGTCGCGCCGCGCGCGGCCACCCACGACGAGATCGGACGGGTCCACGCACCGCACTACCTGTGGTCGCTCGAGCGCCTGGCCGCCGAAGGTGGAGGTGAGCTCGACCCCGACACCCCGCTGTCGCGCGGGTCCTGGGACACCGCGCTGCTCGCGGCGGGTGCCGGGCTGGCCGTGGTGGACGAGCTCCGGTCCCGCGCCACAGGAGTCGGCTTCGTGTCGGTGCGGCCCCCCGGCCACCACGCCCGGCCCGGCGTCGGGATGGGCTTCTGCCTGCTCAACAACGTGGCGATCACCGCCGCCGCGCTGGTCGAGTGCGGCGAACGGGTGCTGATCGTCGACTGGGACGTGCACCACGGCAATGGCACCCAGGAGGCCTTCTGGGACGACCCGAGGGTGTGCTACGTCTCGATGCACCAGTCGCCCATGTACCCGGGGACCGGCCGGGTCGGCGAGACCGGCGGCGCCGACGCGCCAGGCACCACGATCAACTTCCCGTTCCCCGCCGGGACGACCGGGGAGATGTACCGCCGGGCCGTCGACGACGTCGTCGCCGACGCCGCGCGCGCCTTCGGAACGACCTGGGTGCTGGTCTCTGCCGGCTTCGACGCCCACCGCGACGACCCACTCGCCGGTCACGCCCTCGCGGCAGGGGACTACGCCGAGCTCGCGACCCGGGTCGCCGCGCTGGCGCCCGAGGACGGCCGGGTCGTGCTGTTCCTCGAGGGTGGCTACGACCTCGCGGCACTCCGCCGTTCGGTGGCCGCCACCGTCGGTCGGCTCACGGCCACGCACGAGTCGCCGGAGGGACCGACCCTGGGCGGGCCGGGAGCCGAGACGATCGACGCCGTGCGTCGCGCGCGCAAGGGACTCCCTGCGCCGTCCCCTCCCGGCTCGGACGTCGGGCCGAGCCGGTAGCGCGGGTTCCGATGGTCTCCCTTCGCTGCGTCGTCGTCGGAGTCGACGGGTCGGCGAACGCGCAACGGGCCCTCGACTGGGCCGTGGCCCTCGCCCAACTGGCCGGTGCCCGGATCACCGCAGTGCACGCGCTCGGCCTGCTCGAGCGCATTCACGACACGCCGGTGCCCACTGCGAGCCACCGGGAGGAGATCGCCGCGGCATTCCGGACCCGGTGGTGCGCCCCGCTCGACGACGCCGGGGTGCCGGGCGAGCGCCTCCTGGTGGACGGCACGCCGGCCGACGCGATCCTCGCCACCGCAGCGGAGCGAGATGCGGACCTGGTGGTCGTCGGCGAGCGGGGCGTCGGAGCCGCCCGCGACCTCGGCAGCACCAGCCGCCGGGTCCTCGAGGGCGCGCACCGGCCCGTCCTCGTCGTCCCCCTCGGGTCCCCGTCGTGAGCGCCGATCCCGGCCCGATCGCGCTCCCGTCCTACTGGGAGAGCGACGTCGTGCTGGCCGACGGCGGCACGGTGCACCTCCGACCCCGTCGCACCGGTGACCACGACGCAATCGTCGACCTCTATTCCCGCATGTCCGACCAGTCGCGCTACCTGCGCTTCGCCGGGCCGACGTCGAGTGACCGGGCCGGTGACCTCGAGTCCCAGGCCGTGGTCGACCTCGACCACCACTTCTCCGTGGTCGCCGAGCTCGGCACCCAGATCGTCGGTGTGGCCGGGTACTTCCGCGAAGACGCCGATCGCGCCGAGGTCGCGTTCGCGGTCGCCGACAGCCAGCAAGGGCGCGGTCTCGCCACGATCATGCTCGAGTACCTCGCCGTCGCTGCACTCGAGCAGGGCATCCACCAGTTCGTGGCCTGGGTGCTCTCGGGCAACCAGAAGATGCTCCAGGTGTTCCGCAGCGCGGGCTTCGACGTCCACAAGACGAGCGGCACCGGCACGGTCGAGATCACCTTCGACATCGCGCCGACCCCGGGATCGATCTCGGCCCGCCAGGCCCGGGAGCACTCGTCGGAGGCCACGTCGATCGCGCGGCTGCTGCGCCCGCGCAGCATCGCCGTGATCGGCGCCAACCGTGAGCCCGGCTCGATCGGCCACGCCGTCTTCCGCAACCTGATCGACGGCGACTTCGTCGGCCCCGTGTACCCGGTCAACCCACACGCAGGCTCCGTCGCGGGGGTGAGGGCGTACCCGTCGGTGGAGGACCTTCCCGACCCGGTGGACCTCGCCGTCATCGCCACGCCCGCCGCGACCGTGCTCGGGGTGGTCGAGCAGTGCACCCGGGCCGGGGTGGGCGGCCTCGTGGTGATCTCGGCCGGGTTCGCCGAGGTCGGCGACGGCCGCGGACGCGCGCGGGAGCACGAGATGGTCACGCTCGCCCGCCGTAACGGCATGCGGGTCATCGGGCCCAACTGCATGGGGGTGCTCAATATCGCGCCCGACGTCCGCATGAACGCCGCGTTCGCCCCGTACCAGCCGCGCTACGGCCGCATCGGGTTCGCCTCGCAGTCGGGTGGGCTCGGCATCGCCATGCTCGGGCGGGGCGCCACACGCGGCTTGGGCATCTCGGCGTTCGTGTCGATGGGCAACAAGGCCGACGTGAGCAGCAACGACCTCATCCAGTACTGGGAGGAGGATCCCGAGATCGACGTCATCCTCCTCTACCTCGAGTCCTTCGGGAACCCGCGCAAATTCGCGCGCCTCGCCCGACGGATCTCCCGCAAGAAGCCGATCGTCGCGGTCAAGAGTGGGCGCACTCCGGCCGGCGCGCGAGGCGCCGGATCCCACACCGCCGCCCTCGCAGCACCCGACGTCGCCGTCGACGCGCTGTTCGAGCAAGCCGGCGTGGTGCGGGTGGACACGCTCGAGGAGCTGTTCGACACGGCCATGCTCCTCGCCCACCAGCCGCTCCCCGCCGGCCGGCGCGTCGCGATCGTCAGCAACGGTGGCGGCCCGGGAATCCTCGCCGCCGACGCCTGCGTGGCGCGAGGCCTCGAGGTGCCGGAGCTCTCGGAGGAGACCCGCGCCCGGCTCGCCGAGTTCACCTCGCCCGACGCCGGCCTGCGCAACCCGGTCGACCTCGTCGCCAGCGCCCGCGCCGACGTGTTCGAGCGCGCACTGCACGTCGTCCTCGACGACGACGATATCGACGCCGTGATCGTCATCTTCGTGCCCCCGCTCGTGACCACCACCGAGGAGATCGCCGGCGCCATCCTCGCCGCCACCGACCGCCCCGAGCTGCCCAAGCCGGTGCTGGCCTGCTTCCTCGACCCCGACGGTCGGGTCGACCTCGAACACGGCCGCCCGGGCGGTCGTGTGCCGAACTTCGCGTTCCCGGAGGCGGCCGCCGCCGCGCTCGACCGGGCCGCCCGCCTCGCCGAATGGCGGCGCCGCCCCGAGGGCCGGGTCCCGGTGCTGCCCGGGATCGAGCCCGCCCGGGCGCGGGCGGTGGTCGACCGGGTGCTCGGCGGACACCCCGAGGGCACGTGGCTCGATGCGGCAGCGGCACGGTCGCTGCTCGACTGCTTCGGCATCGGCGTGGTGGAGACCGAGTGGGTGGCCGACGCCGACGGCGCGGTGGCCACCGCAGAGGCCCTCGGCTACCCGGTCGTGTGCAAGGTCGGCTCCGCCGCCGTGGTGCACAAGGCCGACGTCGGCGGGGTGCACCTCGGTCTCACCTCGGCCGACGAGGTGCGCGCCGCGTTCGCGACCATGGAGGCCGGCTTCGGCGACACGATGGGCGGCGCCATCGTGCAGCCGATGGTCCCACCCGGGATCGAGACGATCGTGGGCGTCACCCGGGATCCCCTGTTCGGTTCGCTGGTCCTGTTCGGCATGGGCGGCTTCGCCGCCGAGCTGACGCGCGATACCGCGCTACGAATCGTTCCCCTCACCGATCAGGACGCCCACGACCAGGTGCGCGCGTTGCGGTCCTCACCGCTGTTCTTCGGGTACCGCAGCACCGCGCCGGTGGACGTCGACGCGCTCGAGGAGCTGCTCGTGCGCGTCGGGCTGCTCGCCGAGCACGTGCCCGAGATCGCCGAACTCGACGCCAACCCGGTGATCGTGTCCCCACAAGGCGCGGTGGTGGTGGACATCAAGATCAACCTCGCCCCCCACGAGGCCGAGGCCCCCGAGGGCCTGCGGCGGCTCCGCCCCGTTCCCTGAGGAGGAATCGGGCACGCCGGCGCCCGACCGGTCGACTACTTCACGGTGAGGGGGAAGGCCTCGTTGCGCACGGGCGGGACACCCGGCTCGAACGAGCGGGCGTAGCCGAGGGTGAGCGTCGACGATCCCACCGCCGTGGCCCGGAAGGTCAGCTGCTGGGTCCCCGGCGCGCCCACGAGCGTCGACGACGTGACCATCTCGGACTTCACGAAGGTCGCGTTCGGGTTGGCCGCCGCGGTCCACTCGTACCCAGTGGTCGGGTTCGACTCGAGCGCCACCACGAAGGTCTCGCCCTCGGCGACCGAGATTGAGTCGCCCGGTCCGTAGACCTTGGCCGCGCCACCCGACTTCCCGGACCCGGAGCCCATGCCGGACCCGGAGTCGTCACCACCGCACCCGGTCAGGACCGCGAGGCCCACGACGAGGACAGCCACGGCTGCCACGAGCTTCCACGGTCGGGTGCGCGTCATGGCCAGGACTGTACCGGCCGTCATTCGGGTCGGCGTCACCCGGCTGGCCGTCACCGGAGCTCGATGATCACCGCAGCGATCGGCGCAGCGACGAGCAGGTAGACGGCAAAGGGCACGAACGAATGCGTGCGCACGTAGCGCAGCAGCCACGCGATCGACGCCCAGCCCACGACCGCCGACACGAGGAAGCCCGCCACCACGGGACCCGTGATCCTGAACCGGCCGTCGGCGACATCGGGGATCTTCGTCGCCACGGCCCCCGCGATGGCCGGGATCGCGAGGAGGAAGGAGTAGCGGGTCGCGTCCTCGCGTGACACCTTCATCACCAGCCCCGCGCCGATCGTGGACCCGGACCGTGAGATCCCGGGCAGGATCGCAACCGCCTGGGCCACCCCGATGATCCCGGCCCGAGTGGCGTCGATCGGGTGGTGCCCTTCCCCCCGACGGATCACCCACTCCGCGACGAGCAGGATCACCGCGGTCCCGAGCAGCTCACCGCAGGTGGCGAGCGGATCGTCGAACCGCTCCTCGAAGAAGCTCCCGAAGGCGAGACCGGCGATCGCGGCGGGGACGCTCCCCACGGCCAGCAGGCCGACGAGCCGACGAGCCGTGCGCGGGTCGTCGCCCCGGCCCACCACACCGAGCGCGAGCACCCAGAGCTCCTCCCGGAAGGCAGCCACCACGGCGACCAGAGTCCCGAGATGCAGCACGAGGTCGAACGTCAGTGACGGCTGGTCCCAGCCGAGCACGGCGGGCACCACCACGAGGTGACCGCTCGACGACACGGGCAGGAACTCCGTGAGCCCCTGCACGATGCCGAGGATGATGCTCTCGATCCAGCCCACCGCCACGCCTCCGACCGGCCGCAGGGTGCCGGTCGGCGCAGGCTACGCGGCGACGGCCTCGGGTGCCGCCGCCCGCTCGGCCCGGCGCCGGGACGCCCACCCCGGCCCCCGGAGCACGAACGCGAGCCGCTCCCGCCAGTCGCCGGCCCGGGCGACGTCGCGCAGGATGTCGACGTACTCGTGCGTGGCCACGACCAGCGGATCGAACGTCCCGACGTTCTCGGTCAGGCCGTAGACGACGGGCTCCGCATCGTCCTCGGCGACGAAGGTACCGAAGCACCGGTCCCAGGTGATGAGGATGCTGCCGTGGTTGCGGTCGATGTACCGCCGGTTGCTGGCGTGGTGCACACGGTGGTGTGAGGCGGTGTTGAGCACGGCCTCGGCCACACCGAGACGGCGAATCGTCTCGGTGTGGATCCAGTACTGGTAGATGAGGTTGAGATCGCGGGCCCGGTCGACGAGCTCGGGCCGGATGCCGAACAGCGCCAGCAGCCCGTAGGGCACGAAGACGCCGAGCGAGCTCGCAACCGGCTGTCGGAGCGCGGTCGAGAGGTTGTAGCGCTCGCTCGAGTGGTGCACCACGTGGAGCGCCCAAGCCTGACGGCTCGTGTGCATGAAGCGGTGGTTCCAGTAGTAGAGAAAGTCCCAGCCGAGCACGGCGAGCGCCCACGCGAGCGGACCCGTACCCAGGTCGCGCACGAGGCGCCGGCTCCAGAACATCTCGGCGGTCGTGTGGGCCTGCCAGGCCCGGGCCACCGCGACACCACCGGCGGCGACGGTCACCAACGCGCCGATCTGCGCCGCTGTGTCGGCCGCGGCGGCGATCCGGCGCCGCTCGGCCCGGTTCGCGCTCCGGCGCCACACCTGGTCGGCCACGGTGGTGACCGCCGCCGCCGTGAGAGCGGTGGCCACGAGCGCGCGACCGAAGCGCCCCCGGCCCGGCGTCAGCGGACGGAGCAGCCGCTCGGCGATGAGCGGGACCAGGATGCTGCCCACCCCCATCGTGAGGCTGGTCACGGTGTCACGACGCTCGTACTGCCCGGCGGCGTAGCGCGGGTCACCGGCGTGGCGCCGCAGCCAGGCGTGCTCGACCGCCATCGACGAGAAGAATCCGGGGATCGCGGCGGTCGTGAGCTCCACGGCGATCCCTCAGGACTCCCCGGCGCGCGTCGGCGCGGCGTCGTCGGCGAGGACGTAGTCGAGCAGCGCCCGACCGTGGGGGGAGGCGACCGACACGTCGTCGGGCGACACCACCAGACCGGGGCGCAGCACCTGGGTACGGAGGTTCTCGCCGGGGTGGTGCGGGCTCGGGAACACACCGGCGAAGCGGAAGCCCGCTTCCCGCACTGCGTCGACGGCGACCCCGGTCGCCGGCTGGTCGAGACGCAGGTCGCAGTACACGACGTCGACCCCGCGCCCGAACAGCCGGTCGCGGTCCGCTGTGACCACCTCGGCGAGGTCGGCCCCGGCTTCGTGCACATGGATGATCGCGGTGTTGTGCGTCTCGTCGACCACCGTGTGGGTACGCGTGTGCGGGGGAATGCGGAGCCGCCGCGGCGCGGTAGCCAGACCCCCGCGCAGCCCGCTGCGCTCGATGATCGTGCGGACGATCTCCCGGTGCGCGGGTGGCGCGTACACGGGGTGGGCCGGCGCGCGGTTGGTCTGCAGGTAGAACAGGACCACCGAGGCCCGGGTGGGCTGGGCGAGCACCGACGCGTCGTTGTCGACCGTGGCCGGGATCCACGCAAGCAACACACCGGTCTCCGTGGCGCCCAGGTCGAGGTTCGCCTTCTGGCTGTACGGGTGCGCCGCGGTCGCCTCGCTGTAGATGCCGAGCACCCCGCGCGCCGCGGCCCACTCGGCCAGGTGCTGCTTCACGCGCGTGAAGAGATGCTGGCCGCGTGCCGCCGGCAGGCTCACGGCCTGGCCGCTGTGGACGACATGGTCGTCGTGGTCGTGGCGGGTGAGTGCAGCGTGGCAGAGGAGACCCGCGTCGGGCCCGAAGGCGGCGCCCGACACCATCTGGCCGTGCGCGAGCCGACGGCGGATCTCGTCGGCGTCGTAGCACCACGACACGTCGTACGAGTCGCCGTAGATGGCCCGGATCGCGTCCACCACGAGGTCCCCCTCGTGGGGGTCGAGCAGGCGGATCGCGACGTCGTCGGCGGCCGGCATGCACCCAGCATCGCGCGGCCGCCGGCGAGTCGGGGAAGCGGACTACGTTGAGTCCGTGGCCGATCGGGTGGAGTTCGCCGTCGACGGGACGACCGCAGGCGGCGTGCTCGTGGTGCCCGCATCCGGCTCGGGACCCGGCGTGGTCGTGGTGCAGGAATGGTGGGGACTCGATCCCGGCATCCTCGAGATGGCCGAGCGGCTCGGGCGCGCCGGGTTCGTGGCGCTCGTGCCCGACCTCTACCACGGCGAGGTCTGCGGGCACACCGAGATGGACAAGGCTGCCCACCTCATGGCCACCCTGCCGCCAGAGCGCGCCGCAGCCGACATGAGCGCGGCGGTCGACTATCTCGTCGCCCACCCGGCGGTGACCGGCGACGGAATCGGCGTCGTCGGCTTCTGCATGGGTGGGATGCTCACGTGGATCCTGGCCGCACGCCGGGGCGACGTCGTCCGGGCGGCCGTGCCCTTCTACGGGTTCCCCCAGGGCGACGACCAGCCCGACTGGTCGGGCCTCACCGCCGTCGTCCAGGGCCACATGGCCGAGCACGACGACTTCTTCCCACCCGACGCCGCCCGCGACCTCGAGACCCGCCTGCGGGCCTCGGGCCACGACGTCACCATCACCGTGCATCCCGGCTCGGGCCATGCGTTCATGAACCCGTTCAACCCGCTCGGCACGCTCGACGAGGCGCTCGGCGGCCGGATCTGGCCCGAGGTGTGCGCGTTCCTCCACGCCCAGCTGGGCTGATCCCACCGTGAACGCCCCGCCGACCCCGAGACGGCGCGCGGCCGCGGTGCTCGTCGCCGGAGTCGCCGTGCTGCTGAGCGCGTGCGGCGACGGAGCGACCCGCGACGACGTGGCCCCCGTCCCGTCGAGACCCACCGTGGCGCCCACGGTCCCGGCCACGCCGGTGGTCACGGTGCCGGTCACGACGCCGGTCTTCGCGGCGACGGTCACCACGGTGACCGCGTCCGACCTCGGCGCGTCGTGGCGCGCGGGCTGCCCCGTCGGCCCCGACCAGCTGCGGCGGCTCACGCTGTCGTACCGGGACTTCGACGGTCGGGCGCAGACCGGCGCGCTGGTCGTGCACACCGAGGTCACCGACGCCGTGACTGCGATCTTCCGGCGCCTGTTCGACGCCCGAGTGCCGATCCGGCGCATGGAGACGGTCGACCGCTACGCGGGCAGTGACGATGCCTCGATGGCCGCCGACAACACGTCGGCGTTCAACTGTCGGCGAGCGGTCACGAGCGGGCCGCCGCAGTGGTCGGCCCACGCCTACGGACGCGCCATCGACGTCAACCCCGTCGAGAACCCCTACGTGCTCGGCGACAAGGCGCTTCCCCCGGCGGGGGCGGCGTTCGTCGACCGCACCGACGTGCGCCCGGGCATGGCGTCACCGGGGAGCGCGCTCGTGGAGGCGTTCGCGGCGTCGGGCTGGCAGTGGGGCGGCCGGTGGGCGGGATCTCCGGACTACCAGCACTTCTCCGCCGACGGCACCTGAGCGCACCCTCGGGTCGACGGTGCGAGAACGACGGTCAGATACGCATCGTGGGGCCGACGGTGGGTCAGGAGACGCCGAGGATGTCGACGACGAAGACGAGGGTGTCGGTGCCCGCGATGCCGGCGGAGGGCTGGCCGCTCGCGCCGTAGCCCTTGTCGGGCGGGAGCACGAGCAGGACCTGCGACCCCACGGTCTGGC
>JBJSXO010000369.1:0-14734 GCA_046086425.1 Actinomycetota bacterium
GTGATCAATGCAGCAACGCCAAGCCCTATACCAAGCACCGATAAAAGCGCAATAAAAGAAATGAAACCGTTGCCCGTCGGATTCGATTCTTCCAGCTCCGTGAGAAGCAGAAGGCCCGCCGCATCTACGGGGTGCTCGAGAAGCAGTTCCGCAACCTCTACGCCGAGGCCAACCGTCAGGACGGCATCACCGGTGAGAACCTCCTCCGGATGCTCGAGCAGCGCCTCGACAACGTGGTCTTCCGGGCGAACTTCGCCGCGAGCCGCAATCAGGCTCGCCAGTTCGTGCGCCACGGGCACGTGCTCGTGAACGGGAAGCGGGTCACCATCCCGTCGTTCAAGGTGCGTCGCGGCGACGTCGTGGAGATCGGCCCCAAGGCCAAGAACTTCATCGTCGTCCGTCACAACGCCGACACCATCGACCGCGCCGTGCCCATGTGGCTCGAGACCACCTCCGGTGAGCTCAAGGTGACGGTGCGCGACCTGCCGCTGCGGGAGCAGATCGACATTCCCGTACGTGAGCAGCTGATCGTCGAGCTCTACTCCAAGTAGCCCGCGGGTCTCGCCCCGGCGGACCCCAAGCGAGGAATGCCCATGCTCATCATCCAGCGTCCCGAGGTCGAGGTCGGCGAGGCCGACGGGAACACGCAGTCGTTCGTCATCTCACCCCTCGAGCCGGGCTTCGGCCACACCCTGGGCAACTCGCTCCGGCGTGCGTTGCTGTCGTCGATCCCGGGTGCCGCGATCACCCAGGTGCGCTTCGACGAGGCGCTGCACGAGTTCGACACAATCGCCGGGGTGAAGGAGGACGTCACAGACCTCATCTTGAACCTCAAGGACATCGTGATGCGCAGCAGCTCCGATGAGCCAGTGACGCTGCGCCTCGACGCGCGCGGCCCAGGCGACGTCACGGCCGGCGACATCCAGACCACGGCCGACGTCGAGATCCTCAACCCGGAGCTCCACATCGCCACGATCAACGCCAAGGGCCGGCTCGCGGCCGACCTGACCGTCGAGCAGGGCCGCGGGTACCTCTCGGCCGACCGCAACAAGCGGACGGCGCAGATCGGCGTGGTCCCGGTCGACGCGATCTTCTCGCCGGTGCGGCGGGTCTCGTTCGGCATCGAGCCGACCCGGGTGGAGCAGGCCACCAACTACGCCCGGCTCACCGTCGAGATCGAGACCGACGGGTCGATCACGCCCCGGGACGCACTGGCCTCGGCAGCCGACACGCTGCGCGCCCTCGTGGGGCTCGTGGCCGACCTCTCCGACGAGCCCCGGGGCCTCGAGCTCGGCGAGGTGGCGACCACCACGTCGTCGTCGCCCGACCTCGAGCTCGCGATCGAGGAGCTCGACCTCTCGGAACGGCCGCGCAACTGCCTCAAGCGGGCTCGGGTCGACACCATCGGCCAGTTGGTGCAAAAGACCGAGGACGACTTGCTCGCGATCACGAACTTCGGTTCGAAGAGCCTCGACGAGGTGCTGCAGAAGCTCGACGAGCGGGGTCTGTCCTTGCGGGTGAAGGAGTAGTCGATGCCCACCCCGAAGAAGGGACCCCGATTCGGGCGTGACCCCGCCCACCAGCGCCTCATCCTCGCGAACATGGCGGCCAGCCTGTTCGCGGCCGAGGCGATCGTCACCACCGAGGCCAAGGCGAAGCTCTTGCGTCCGTACGCCGAGAAGCTCATCACCAAGGCCAAGAAGGGTGGGGTGCACCAGCGCCGCCAGGTCATCGCGACGATCCACGACCAGGACGTCACCCACAAGCTCTTCGCCGACATTGCGCCCCGGTACACCGACCGTCCCGGCGGTTACCTGCGCATCTACAAGCTCGGCCCGCGTCCGGGTGACAACGCGCCCATGGCGCGCGTCGAGCTGGTGTGACCCTCTTCGACGCAGGGGTCCCGGCCGTCGAGCCGGCGCCTGCGTCGGGGGTCGCTCCCGACCCCTCATCGGCGCGCTCTCGTCTCGCGCTCACCGTCGCCTACGACGGCACCGACTTC
Source organism: Actinomycetota bacterium (assembly GCA_046086425.1). GTDB lineage: Bacteria > Actinomycetota > Acidimicrobiia > IMCC26256 > PALSA-555 > CAIUKV01. Next base: position 2,003 of record JBJSXO010000369.1, read on the forward strand.
CACGGCTTTGCTGCGCAGCCGGGCCAGCGCACCGTGGCCGGCGTGCTCGGCGAGGCGCTGGACCAGGTCCTGCGCGGCGACGTCGACGACCTGGTGTGTGCCGGGCGGACCGACGCGGGCGTCCACGCGTGGGGTCAGGTCGTGAGCCTGTCCACCGGGGTCGGGGTGGCTCCCGACGACCTTGCGCGCCGGCTCACCCGCCGGCTCGGCCCCGAGGTCGTCGTGCGGGAGGCGCGCCGGGTGGCTCCCGACTTCGACGCCCGGCACTCCGCGGTATCCCGCACCTACCGGTACACGGTGGTGAACCGGCCGGAGCCCGACCCGTTCCGGGCCCGCACCGCATGGTGGGTGCCCGAGCCGTTGGATCTGGCCCGCCTGCGGCTCGGGGCGGACCCCTTCGTCGGGGAGCACGACTTCGCCGCCTTCTGCCGCAAGGGACCGGCCGGCTCCTCGACCGTGCGCCGGGTGCTGCGTTCCCACTGGGACGACCTCGGCGACGGTGTCCTCCGGTACGAGGTCCGGGCCAGCGCCTTCTGCTGGCAGATGGTGCGGTCGGTGGTCGGCACGCTCGTCGACATCGGGCAGGGCCGCCTCAGTGCCGGCGACGTCCTGACCATCCTGCGGTCCCGTGACCGCGCCCGGGCCGGGCGAATCGCCCCGCCCCACGGGCTGTGCCTCTGGCGGGTCGACTACGCCTGAGGCATCTGGGCACGACCGGGCACGACGGGGCACGATTGCCGGGTTCCCGACCCGGGGACTACCATTACCGGCCGGCCCGGTGCCTGGTGACGCGGCCCGGCGGCTCTCTCACTCGACGCTCCCTCGACCACCTGGATCCTCGATGCGCACGTACTCCCCCAAGGCTTCCGAGATCACCCGCTCCTGGCACGTCATCGACGCCGAGGGGAAGGTGCTCGGGCGCATCGCCACCGAGGCGGCGATGCTGCTGCGGGGCAAGCACAAGCCGACGTGGGCGCCGCACCTCGACGGGGGTGACCACGTCGTGGTCGTCAACGCGTCGGCCATGGCCATCGGCCCCCGCAAGCTCGCCGACAAGACCTACTACCGACACTCGGGCTACCCGGGCGGCATCAAGTCGGAGAGCCTCGAGCAGCTCCTGGCGCGCGACCCGGAGCGCGTCGTGCGCCTCGCCGTGCGCGGCATGCTCCCCCGAGGCCCGCTCGGACGAGCGCAGCTCAAGCGGCTCCGGGTCTACGGCGGCGCCGAGCACCCGCACGCCGCGCAGCAGCCCCAGCCCCGGGCCGTGACCTCCAACCGCACGACGCGCTGAGCGCGACCGAAACGATCCAGAGGAGCACTCGAGTGCCCAAGCCGCTCATCCAGACCACCGGACGGCGCAAGGAGGCCGTGGCGCGTGTCCGGCTGCGTCCCGGCACCGGTGTGGTCACGATCAACGGCCGCCCGATCGAGAGCTACTTCACGATCGCGTCCCACCGGCAGTCCGCCACCGAGGCGCTGCGCATCACCCAGACGGCCGACGTCTACGACGTCGACGCCCGTATCGGCGGCGGCGGGGTCAGCGGTCAGGCCGGGGCCCTGCGGCTCGGCATCGCGCGTGCGCTCGTCTCGCTCGACGACGAGCTGCGCCCCCAGCTGAAGAAGGCCGGCCTGCTCACGCGGGACTCGCGTGAGAAGGAGCGACGCAAGTACGGCCTGAAGAAGGCCCGCAAGGCTCCGCAGTACTCGAAGCGGTAGTCCCCTCCGCTCCACCGGACTGTCCGGTTCGCTGCGATGAGCCTGCGCTTCGGTACTGACGGAATTCGTGGCGAAGCGAATCGCGAGCTCACCCCGGAGCTCGTCACTGGCATCGGCCGGGCCGCCGCGCGCGTGCTGGGGACCGAGCAGCCGTTCGTGGTCGGTCGCGATACCCGCCGTTCCGGCCCGATGGTCGAGGCGGCGCTCGTCGCGGGGTTGTGCGCCGAGGGCGCCGACGTGCTGCTCACCGGAGTACTGCCGACGCCGGCGGTCGCCGGTCTCGCGCACGAGCGCGGCGCCGCAGCCGCGATGATCACCGCGAGCCACAATCCGTTCACCGACAACGGGGTGAAGCTGTTCGCCGCTGGTGGGCGCAAGCTCACCGACGACGTCGAGCGAGCGATCGAGCACGAGCTCCGCACGCTGGCGACCGGTACGCCGTCCGGGCCCTCGGGCATGGGCGTCGGAGTCGCGGCCGAGATGCGGGACGCGCTGGACCGGTACGTCGCCCGCATCGTCGCGGTGCTCGCGGATCGGCGGCTCTCGGACCTGCGCGTCGTGGTCGACTGTGGTCACGGAGCGGCGTTCCGGGCCGCCCCGCGGGTACTGCGGGAGATCGGGGTGGAGCTCGAGGTGCTCAATGCCGCACCCGACGGCACCAACATCAACGCAGGATGCGGCTCCACGGACCCTTCGGCGCTGCAGCGAGCGGTGGTTGCGTCGGGGGCGCAGGTGGGTCTCGCGTTCGACGGGGACGCCGATCGGCTTATTGCGGTCGACGAGACCGGCGCCGTCGTCGACGGTGACCAGCTGATCGCGATTGCCGCCTTCGATCTCCACGAGCGCGGCCTGCTGCGGCACGACGCCGTCGTGATCACCCAGATGTCCAACGGGGCCCTGCACCGGGCGCTGGCCGCAGCCGGGATCGACGTGGTCGAGGTCGAGGTGGGAGACCGCAACGTCCTCGATGCCCTCGCTACGCACGACCTATCGCTGGGTGGCGAACAGTCGGGCCACCTCATCTACTCCGACCTGTCCACGACGGGCGACGGCATCCTGGCCGCCGTGGCCCTGCTCGACGTGCTCGACGGGACCGGGCAGCCCCTCTCGCGCCTCGCGTCGGTCGTCGTGCGCTCGCCCCAGGAGCTGCGCGCGGTCCCGGTGGTCGACCGACGCCTCCTCCAGGCCGACCGCGACTTCTGGAGGACCGCGCAGGAGGCCCGGGACGAGCTAGCCGACCAGGGACGGATCCTCGTGCGCCCGTCGGGGACCGAGGCGGTGGTGCGGGTCATGGTGGAGGCGTCCACCGAGGCGCAGGCCCGAGCGGTGGCCGACCGGCTCGTCGCCGCGGTGGAGCAGGCCTGCGGGGCGCCCCAGCCCGGGGGCGCCCGGCCGCCCGCCGGGACCAGCCCGTAACCTGGCGCCCATGTGCGGGATCGTAGGTGTGGTGCGGCGGCCGAGCCGGCGCGAGCCACCCTCGGGTGACGCGCTCGTGGCGACGTTGGATGCCGCCATCAGGACGCTCCAGGGGACCGTGACCCCGGCGGCCCTCGTCGCCGCGGCGGCCGAGATCGAGGCCGTCGACGGGCAGCTCCGGGGGGTGCCGGGCGTCCGCACGCTGCTGGGCGACCGGGCCGCGGCGGTCGCCGTCGAGGACCGGGCCCGGCGGATCACCGAGCGGCTGACGGCGATCGAAGCCGAGCTCGACGAGCACCGCGCGTCCCCGGCCGAGCTGGAGGAGATCAACGTCGCCCTGGCGCGGGGCAAGGACGCGGTCTGGGCGGTCTGGCGTGACCGGCTCCGCAACGCCCGCGCCGTGGGCGACCTGGCCGGTGCCGGCGCGTCGGTGGCCGCGCTCGGCGCGTTCACGTCGGTGCAGGTGGCGTTGTCGGCGATCGACCGGCTCGAGGTGCGGGGCCGGGACTCCGCAGGGCTCGCGATCGTGGTGCGCAACCACGGCCTGGCCTCGGCCGACCCCGGGGTCCAGCGCCTGCTCGAGACCCGCGCGCGCGACCCGCTGTTCGTGAGCGGTGCCGTGCGCCGGTCCGGTGACGTCGTGGCGTTCGTCTACAAGGCGGCGGCGGAGATCGGAGAGCTCGGCGACAACACCGCAGCGATCCGGGAGGCGATCCGGGCCGACGACCTCCTGCACCTCGCGGTCACGCCGGCCTCCGCGGAGGCGACCGTCCTCGGGCACACCCGGTGGGCGAGCGTGGGGATCATCTCCGAGCCCAACGCGCACCCACTCGACAACGTCGAGACGTCCGGCGACGACGTCGGGACATCCGCCGCCTCGGACCCGTTCGTGCTCGGGGTTCTCAACGGCGACGTGGACAACTACGCCGACCTGCAGGTCGCCGAGGGCCTGGTGGCCGCGGCCGAGATCACCACCGACGCGAAGGTGATCCCGGCGCTGGTGTCCCGACGCCTCGCGGCCGGCCGCAGCAGCGACGACGCCTTCCGCACCACGGTGGCGGGGCTCGAGGGATCGGTCGCGATCGGGAGCCTGCTCGCCGCCGATCCCGGCGCGCTCCACCTGGGCCTGCGCGGGAGCGGTCAGGCGCTCTACGTCGGGTTCGCGGAGGACGCGGTCGTCGTGGCCAGCGAGCCCTACGGCCTCGTCGAGGAGACCCGCACCTACCTGCGGCTCGACGGGGAGACCCCCGCCGATCCGGCGCGGGCTGCGGCGACGCGGGGCCAGGTCGTGCGGGTCGACTCCGAGGGGGCCGGCGAGCTGACCGGCGTGCGTCGGGCCGCCTATGACGGCACGCCGCTCCCCGTGACCGAGGCCGACCTGGTCCACGCCGAGATCACCACCCGTGACATCGACCGTGGCGACGCCCCCCACTTCCTGCTCAAGGAGATCTCCGAGGCTCCCGCGTCGTTCCGCAAGACCCTGCGGGGCAAGTTCGCCGAGGCCCCCGACGGTCGGCTCTCGGTGCGGCTGCCCGATTCCACCCTCCCGTCCGCGCTGCGGGCGCGCCTGGCCGACGGGTCTATCACGCGAGTGCTCGTGATCGGCCAGGGCACGGCGGCGGTCGCGGGCCAGGCCGTGGCCGACGCCGCCCGCGACCTGGTCGGCGACCGGCTCTTCGCCGAGGCGGTCCTGGCCACCGAGGTCTCCGGCTTCGGCATGCGGGCCGACATGTCCGACACGCTCGTGATTGCGATCAGCCAGAGCGGCACCACCACCGACACCAACCGCAGCGTCGATCTCGTCCGCTCGCGGGCCGCGGCGGTGGTCGCGGTCGTCAACCGGCGCAACAGTGACCTCGTGGATCGCTCCGACGGGGTGCTCTATACGTCCGACGGACGTGACGTGGAGATGAGCGTGGCGTCGACGAAGGCGTTCTACTCCCAGATCGCGGCCGGCTACCTCCTCGCCCTGGGAATCGCCGCCGCCGTCGGCACGCTCGCTCCCGAGCGCGAACACGAGCTGCTCGCTGCGCTGCGGGCGCTCCCCGACGCCATGGCCACGGTGGTCGGGCAGCGAGCGGTGATCGCCGAGATCGCGCCGCGCCATGTGCTGTCGCGGCGCTCTTGGGCGGTGGTGGGAAACGGCGCCAACCAGATCGCGGCCCGCGAGTTGCGGATCAAGCTGTCGGAGCTCTGCTACAAGGCGATCGCGTGCGACGCCACCGAGGACAAGAAGCACATCGACCTCTCGTCGGAGCCGCTCACGCTCGTGTGCGCCGCCGGCCTGGCCGGTTCGAACATCGACGACGTGGGGAAGGAGGTCGCGATCTACCGGGCGCACCGCGGTGCCCCGATCGTGATCGCGAGCGAGGGGCACGGCGCCCGGTTCGGTGCCGCGGCCGATGTGATCTCGGTCCCTCAGGTGCACCCGGCGGTGGACTTCGTTCTCAGCACGGTGGCCGGGCATCTCTTCTGCTACGAGGCCGCGCTCGCCATCGACGCGACGGCCCGGCCGCTGCGCGAGGCGCGTGCGGCGATCGAGGCCAGCGCCGCCGGACCGGTCGACGATGTGCTCGGGCGGCTCGGGCCGGCGATCGAGGGTCCGGCTCGCCGGTTCATGGAGGGCGTACGGGCCAGCCGCTACGACGGGTCGCTCGAAGCGAGCACCGGGGTCCAGATCGCCTCGTTGCTCCGCTACGCCACCGGTATCAGCCCGCTCGACGCCTACGAGCTCGAGCACGGGAAGATCGGCACGCCCAGCACGGTCGTGCAGGACCTCACTGCGGCGCTCACCCGGGGCATCGAGGAGCTGACCCGTCCGATCGACGCGATCAAGCACCAGGCCAAGACGGTGACCGTGGGGATCTCGCGGTCCGACGAGACGCTGCTCCACGTCCCGTTGGTCGCCGCCACGCTCGCCGCCGGGACGCCACGCGACGGCCTGAGCTACCGCGCGCTGCGCACGCTGGTGGATCTCGACGCCGCGATCGAGGAGGTGACCGGCTTCACCCGGTACCGCATCGACGGCGACCCGCGTGGCAACGATGCCACCGTCCATGTGATCGATCGCGGTGGGGTGGCAGTGGGACTCGTGTCGCGCGCGGACGTCGATCCACGCCTCACGGGAACCAAGCACCGGGTGGCTACGCAACGCGAGGTCACCGCGGTTCGGGGTCGTCGTGACGGGCGCACGCTCGTGATGATCCCCGAGGTCAAGCACAACCAGACCGTCGGGGTCACCCTCCTGCACGTGCGCTTCGCCGAGCGGCTCCCCGCAGCGTCGATGCGGGCGGTGCTCGAGGGGTACCAAGGCCGGTACTCGGCCTTGGTTGACGCGGTCACCGAGACCGTGCGACCTTCGACGACGACCGCCTCGGCGCCGTCGGCGTGGTCGATCTCCTGACCGAGCCGGTGTACGTGCTCGCCGAGCATTGGCGGGCGCACTGATCCCGCGCGTCGGTGGCGGCGACGGTCTGCCGGTCGTCATCGGCATCGGGACCGACCTCGTCGAGATCGCGCGCTTCCGGCTCGCGCTCGAGCGCCGGCCGACGATCGCCGAGCGGCTGTTCTCCGACGACGAGCGGGCCTACGCGTACCGGTTCAAGGACCCCACCAAGTACCTCGCCGCGCGCTTCGGCGCCAAGGAGGCGGTGATGAAGGCCATGGGGGTCGGGCTCTGGAAGTTCGCGTTGCGAGATGTGGAGGTGCGCAAGCTCCGGAGCGGCGAGCCCGTGCTCGCGCTACATGACAAGGCCGCCGCGCTCGCGGCCGAACGGGGGGTGCAGGAGTGGCGGCTTACCCTCACGCACACCGACACGATGGCGCAGGCCATCGCGGTCGCCCTGGGCTGAGGCCGTGGAACCGGTCCTGACCCCCGAGGAGATGCGTGCGGCCGACCGGCGCGCAATCGCCTCGGGCACTCCGGAGTCGGTGCTGATGGACCGCGCGGGGCGGGCGGTGGCCTGGGCGGCGCGGCAGAGGCTCGGGCGCACCTACGGCGCACGGGTCGTGGTCGCGTGCGGTCCGGGGAACAACGGCGGTGACGGCCGCGTGGCGGCGCGGGTGCTGCGGGGTTGGGGCGCGCGCGTCGACGTCGTCGACGTGGGGTCCGGGGTCGATGCGGCCGCGCTGGTGCGGCGGGTGGGTCGCGCCGACCTCGTGGTGGACGCGATGTACGGCACGGGGTTCCGGGGCGAGATGGCCGGCGACGCCCGGCTGGTGTGCGACGTGCTGGTCGCGTTCCCCGGCCCGGTGGTGTCCGTGGACATCCCGTCGGGGGTCGACGGCTTGACCGGCGCGGTCTGCGGCGTGGCGGTGCGCGCCGACGAGACCGTCGTGTTCGCGGCACGCAAGCCCGGGCTCCTGTTCGAACCCGGACGGTCGCTCGCCGGCACGGTGCGCGTGGTGGACATCGGCATCGCCGTCACGGACGACGGCGCTCCGCCGCCGACGTTCGTCACGACGGGTGAGGACGTCGCGGAGTGGCTTCCCGCCCGGCCTGCCGATGCGCACAAATGGTCGGCCGGGTGCCTGGTCGTGGGCGGATCGGGTGGGATGACGGGTGCGCCGCTGCTCGCGAGTCTCGCCGCACTGCGCGCCGGTGCCGGGATGGTGTGGTGCGGACTTCCGGGTCGGGACGCGGCGGTGCGCGCCTCGGGGACCGAGGTGATCACCCGGTCGCTGCCCGACGACGACGGCGCATTGTCGGCGGCGGCGGCCGAGGTCGTGCTCGACGACGTAGACCGGTTCCGTTCCGTGGCCATCGGTCCCGGACTCGGTCGTGCGGACGGCACCGCCGTAGCAGTGCGTCGCCTGGTGTCGGAGGTCGCGGTGCCCCTCGTCGTGGACGCCGACGCCCTGCACGCGCTCGCGGGCCATCTCGACGCGCTCCAGCACCGGCGGGTGCCCGCCGTGCTCACCCCGCACGCGGGCGAGTACGCCGCCCTCTCCGGGAGCCCGCTGTCGACCGACCGCGTCGAGGCCGCCCGCGTGCTGGCGGCGGCGACGGGTGCCGTCGTGCTCGTCAAGGGACCGGGGACGGTGGTCGCCGATCCCGCCGGACGGGCGGCGATCTGCCCGCTCGGGGGTTCGGGGCTCGCCACGGCCGGGACCGGCGACGTCCTCACGGGGATCGTCGCCGCCTTCCTCGCCCGGGGGGTTCCGCCGTTCGAGGCCGCCGCCGCAGCCGCCTTCGTGCACGCCGGCGCGGCCGATCGGGCCGGGCATACTGGCCTGGTGGCGGGGGACCTGGTGGCTGCGCTCCCGGCGACCCTCGCGGCGTGCGCGCCCGGCGCCCCGGGCCGATGACGTCGTTCCGACCCGCCTGGGTGCGCGTCGACCTCGACGCCATCGCTGCCAACGTCGCCGCCCTCGCGGAGCTCGCGGCTCCGGCTGCGCTCCTCGCGACGGTCAAGGCCGACGCCTACGGACACGGGGCGGTCCCGGTGGCCCGGGCTGCGCTCGCCGCCGGGGCCACGTGGCTGGGTGTGGCCTTCGTCGAGGAGGGCATCGAACTCCGCGCCGCAGGCATCGACGCGCCGATCCTGCTCCTGTCCGAGCCGCCGCCGGTGGCCGCGCCGGTGGTGGTGGCGCAGCGGCTCACCCCGTTCGTGTACACGCCGGCGGGGATCGACGCCCTGGGGGCTGCCGCCACGAACTCGGGCACGACGCTTGCCGTCCACCTCAAGGTCGACACCGGGATGCACCGGGTGGGGTGCGCGCCGGCCGAGGCCGTCGCCCTGGCCGAGCGGGTTGCGGCGACCGCCGGCCTTTCCCTCGAGGGTGTGGCGACGCACCTGGCGGTGGCCGACGAGGCCGATCGGACCTATACCGACGAGCAGCTCGACGCCTTCGACGCCGTGGTCGACGCGATCACCGTGGCCGTCGGGCGTCCCCCGCTGGTCCACTCGGCGAACTCGGCCGGCGCGCTGGCGTTCCCGCGGGCGCGCGGCGACCTCGTGCGGGCTGGCATCACCCTGTACGGAATCGACCCGTCCCCGGCGGTCAAGGGCGTCCTCGCCCTGCGTCCGGCTCTGTCGCTGCACGCACGCGTGTCGTTCGTGAAGCACCTCCCCGCCGGCGCTCGGGTGTCGTACGGTCTGCGGTACGCACTGCCCCGCCCGGCACGCATCGTGACCGTGCCCGTCGGGTACGCGGACGGTGTGCCCCGGGGCCTCGGGGCCACCGGGGGAGAAGTGCTCGTCGGAGGCCGGCGATGCCCGATCGCAGGGACGGTGACGATGGACCAGTTGCTCGTAGACGTGGGTGACGCCGAGGTGCGCGTGGGCGACGAGGTCGTTCTCCTCGGCACCCAGGGCGATCTCACGATCCATGCCGACGAGTGGGCCGACCGCCTCGGCACGATCCCGTACGAGATCGTGACCCGCCTCGGCGGGCGCCTGCCCCGCCGGTACGAGGGAGTGCCGACGTGACCGACCGTGGCCTCGAGCTCGCCGGTCGCGGCGCAGGACGGGTCACGGCGCTCGCGGGTGCGGCATGGCGGTTCCCGAGCCAGATGCTCGCCGTGGGCGCGCAGCACCGCGACCCCGACGTGGGGCGCCTCGGGACCCTCCCCTTCGACGAGGCTCGCCATCTCCCGGCCCCCGACGGCGGTCACCTGTTCACCACCGCGCACGGCGCGGGCCCGAGCTTCCTGTTCGTCCACGGCTTCTCGATGACGTCCCGAGTGTGGACCAAGCAGTTCCGGGACCTCCCCCGGGCGGGCATCCGCGCGGTGGCCTTCGATCACCGCGGGCACGGGGAGTCCACGGTGTCCATGGAGGCAGTGTCGATCGACAACCTCGCCGATGACGTCCGGGTCGTGGTCGAGGGTCTCGACCTACGGGGTGCGGTGGTGGTGGGGCACTCGATGGGCGGGATGGCGCTCCTCGCCTTCGCCGTGCGCTACCCGGAGGTGGCGGCCGCGCGCCTCGCCGGGATGGTCCTGGTCTCCACGAGCGCACGGCTCGGGGTCGCCCGGATCCCGTTCCTGCCCAACGTCCTCGTCCCGTTCACCGAGGGGTTCGTGCGTTCGGGAGCGTGGGCGCGATCGGACTGGTCCCAGTTCGCGACCCGCCTGCTCTTCGGCAAGGACCCGGTGCCGAGCCAGGTCGAGTTGGCGCGGGTGCTGCTCGCGTCGGCTCGCGAGGAGACGGTCGTGGGTTGCGCGCGTGCCCTCGCCTCCTTCGACGTCACCCGTCAACTCGGACAGGTCGGCCTCCCGACCCTGGTGGTGAACGGGACCGCTGACCTCCTCGTGACGCCGGGTGATGCTCGTCAACTGGCGCGCGGGATCCCCGGCGCGCGGCTCGAGCTGCTGCCGGGAGTGGGGCACATGGCCATGCTCGAGCAGGCCGAGCGCCTCGGTGCGCTCCTCTGCGGCTTCGCCCGCGAGCACGGCGTCGCGGTGGGCCTCGCGGCGTGATCACCGACGTTCCCGGCGTGCTCGTCGGGAGCTGGACGGGTGAGGGGACCGGGGTGACCGTCGTGCTGCTCCCACCGGGCACGGTCGGGTCGGCCGAAGTGCGTGGCGGCGCGCCGGCCACACGCGAACTCGCGCTGCTCGAAGCCACCCGCACGGTGGAGACCGTCGACGCAGTGGTACTCAGCGGTGGGTCGGCCTTCGGCCTCGCAACGGCCGACGGCGTCATGGCCCATCTCGAAACTCGCGATCGCGGGGTGCCGACGCGCGGGGGCCGGGTGCCGATCGTCCCGGCCGCAGCCATCTTCGACCTCACGGAGTCCGGGGGCACCCGTCCCGGTCCGCTGGAGGGACGGGCTGCGGCCGAGGCCGCCGAGGCGGGCCACCCGCTCGAGATCGGGCGGGTCGGGGCCGGCGTAGGCGCACGCGTGGGGACCTGGCGGGGCGGTGCGCACGCGGCCCCCGGTGGGCTGGGGAGCGCGAGCGCACGGGTGGGCGACGCCACCGTGGGCGCGCTCGTGGTCGTCAACGCAGTGGGTGACGTGTGCGCGCCGGACGGGACGGTCATCGCCGGGTCCCGCGCCCCGGCCGGCGTGCCGCCGTTCCCGGAGGCGCTGCACGAACGGGAGCACACGACATTGGTGTGCGTGGCCACCGATGCGCGCTGCACCAAGAGCGAGTGCTTCCTGCTCGCGCAGAGCGCGCACCACGGCCTGGCGCGCGCGATCCATCCGTCGCACACGCGCTTCGACGGTGATCTCGCGGTGGCGGTGGCGACCGGAGTGCTCGACGCGCCCGTCGACCGGCTGCGCGTCGCGGTGACCGACGTGGTCGCCGCGGCCGTGCGCTCGGCGGTCCGGGCCGGGTGAGGCTGCGTGAGTGGAGCCCCCGGGGCCGTCCGGGCAGACTGAGCGCGTGGGACCTTGGCCGACGCTCGACGCCGTGCGGGCCGACGCGCTCGGCTGCACCCGTTGCCCGCTCGCCGAGACCCGGAGCCAGGTCGTGTTCGGGGCGGGGGATCCCGACGCGGACCTGATGTTCGTGGGCGAGGGGCCGGGAGCCGAGGAGGACCGCCAGGGCGTCCCCTTCGTGGGCCGGGCGGGGCAGCTCCTCACCCGGCTGGTCGAGGGGATCGGGCTGACGCGGGACGCGGTCTACATCGCCAACGTGGTGAAGTGCCGTCCGCCCGGGAACCGGGACCCGCAACCCGCCGAGATCGACGCCTGCCGGCCCTACCTCGAGGCCCAGATCGCCGCGATCGGGCCGCGGGTGGTGGTCACCCTCGGGAACTTCGCCACGAAGCTCCTGCTCGACACCAAGACCGGCATCACCAAGCTCCGGGGCCAGGAGTTCCCGTTCGGCGACGCCGTGCTCGTTCCCACGCTGCACCCGGCGGCCGTCCTGCGCGGCGGCGGCGTGGCCCTGGCCCAGTCGCGCGCCGACTTCGTGGTGGTGAAGCGGACGCTGGCCCGGGTCGCCGCCGGCGACCCCGGCGGATTGCGCCGCGGGCAGGAGGGGGACCGGTGACCGCAGGTCCCTGGACGTGCGTCACCCACTCGGCGGGCGAGACCGATCGGCTCGCCCGTCGCGTCGCGACCGTGCTCGAGGGTGGTGACGTCGTGCTGCTCGCAGGGGATCTCGGGGCGGGCAAGACCGTGTTCGCCCGCGGTCTCGGCGCCGGGCTCGGAGTCTGCGAGCCGGTGGTGAGCCCGACCTTCACCCTGGCGCGCGTCTACGCAGGCCGGCTGCCGATGGTGCACGTCGACGTGTACCGGCTCGACACCGTGCACGAGCTGCTCGACCTGGGCCTCGACGACCTCGCTGGCGATGACGCCGTGACCGTCGTCGAGTGGGGCGATGTCGTCAGCGCCGCGTTCGTGGCCGACCGGCTCGAGGTGACCCTCGAGCTCCTCCCCGGTGAGGACGACGCCCGTCGGGTGACGATCGCGACGTGCGGGGCGACGTGGCGGGCCCGCGAGGCCCGGCTCGACGCCGCCCTGGGCGAGGTGTCCTGATGCACGTGCTGGCGTTCGACACCGCGACCGACGTCGTGACCGTGGCGATCGGCCGGGACGGAGAGCCGCTGGGGGCGCTCCAGATCGCGTCGGGACGTGAGCACGCCGAGCGTCTGGTGCCGGCGATCCGCACGCTGGTGGCCGACACCGGCGTAGCCCTCGATC
>JBJSXO010000370.1:0-3444 GCA_046086425.1 Actinomycetota bacterium
CTCGAGGACCCCGAGCTCGGTCAGCGCTTCCTCCCCCTCGGCGTCCGTGGCGTTGGGTCGGCCGCCCCGCACGTTGTCGCGGATCGTGCCGTGGAACAGGTAGCCCTCCTGGGGCACGACGACGATCCGCGCGCGCAGCGACGCCATCGTGGCGTCGCGCAGGTCGACCCCGCCGAAGGCCACTACGCCGTCGCGGGGGTCGTAGAACCGGGCGACGAGCTTGGCCAGCGTGGACTTCCCGGCGCCGGTCGGGCCCACCAACGCGAGCCGCTCGCCCACCGCCAGCTCGAGGGTCACGTCGCGCAGCACCAGCTCGGGCCCGTACCCGAAGGACACGCCGGTCATCGTGACCGCCCCGACCGCCGGCAGGTCCACCGCGCCCGGGCGCTCGCCGATGGTCGGCACCGTGTCGAGCAGGCCGAACAGCTTGCCGAGCGCAGCGCCGGCCGACTGCACGGTGTTGTAGATCTGACCGAGCTGCTGGACCGGCTCGAAGAGGTTGTTCAGGTAGAGGACGAAGGCGGCGACCGTGCCCACGGTGACGATCCCCTGGTCGGTGAACCACCCGCCGATGCCCACGATCATCGCGACACCCACGACCCCGAGGTACTCGACGAACACGAAGTAGCGGACGGTGATCCGTGAGGTGTCGCGATTCGCGTCGTGGAGCGCCTCGTTGGTGTCCTCGAAGCGGGCTGCGAACGCGCTCTCCTGCCCGTAGGCCTGCACGACCCGCACACCGGCGAGGCCTTCCTGCAGCGTGGCGAGGTTGTGCCCGATGCGGTCGCGCACCTCGAGGTAGGCGACGTTGGCCCGGCGCCGGAACCACCGGGTCCCCACCACCAGCGGCGGCACGAGCACCAGGATGCACAACGCGAGCTGCCAGCTCAGGAAGAGAATCGCGATCATCGCCCCGGTGAACAGCAGGACGTTCTGCACGATTGCGGTGAGGCCCATCTGCACCAGCTCCTGCATGGCATCCACGTCGGAGGTCATGCGCGACACCAGACGCCCGGTCTTCTCCCGCTCGAAGAAGTCGAGCCCCAGGTCGGTGAGGTGGCGGAACACGCGGCCGCGCAGGTCGCGTAGGAACGACTCCCCCACCCGGGCGACGACCATGATCGCGATGCGGCCCAGCACCAGGGCGAGGAGCGCCACCCCGAGATAGAGGACGGCCGCCTGGGTCAGCGCGGCGCCGTCGTCGGCCTTGATCCCCTGGTCGATCCCCCGCCGGACGAGCAGCGGCCCGGCGAGGAGGCACCCGGTCTGCACCGACAGGATCGCCACCGCCAGCACGATCGCGCCGCGGTACGGGGCGAGGAACCCGCCGAGGCGGCGCAGCACCCGCTTGGCCTGGGCCCGGTCGAGCGTCTCCTCGGCGACGACTCGTGCCCCGCCCCCGCCGACGCTCACGGCCGGCCGGCCCCGGTCGGGTGCGGGTCCGCGTGGGCCAGCACGTCGCGGTAGCGGTCCGATGTGGCCACCAGGTGCTCGTGGGTCCCCTCGGCGACCACCTTGCCCTCGTCGATCAGGATCACCCGGTCGGCCAGCGCGATGGTGGCCGGACGGTGGGCGATGATGATCGTGGTGCGCCCCGCCATCACCTCGCGCAGCGCCGCCCGGATCTCGTGCTCCTTGCTCGGGTCCACCGCCGAGGTTGCGTCGTCGAGGATCAGCACCCGGGGGTCGGCGAGCACGGCGCGGGCGATCGCGATGCGCTGGCGCTGACCGCCCGAGAGCGAGAAGCCGTGCTCACCGATCACGGTGTCGTAACCGTCGGGGAGATCGTCGATGAAGTCGGCGGCGCCGGCGAGCGCAGCGGCCCGCCGCACCTGGTCGAGCGGGGCGTCGGGGTCCGCGAACGCGATGTTCGCCCGGACGGTGTCGGAGAAGAGGAACGTCTCCTCGAAGACGATGCCCACCGAGTTGCGCAGCGTGGAGAGCCGCAGCGTGCGCACGTCGGCGCCGTCGATGAGCACGCGGCCGTCGTCGACGTCGTAGAAGCGGGGCAGGAGCCGGGCCACGGTCGACTTGCCCGACGCGGTCGGCCCGACGAGGGCCACTGCTTCGCCGGCCCGCACGTGCAGGTCGATGCCGTCGAGGACCGCAGCTCCGTCGTGGTAGCCGAACGACACCCGCTCGAAGCGCACCTCACCACCGCCCTCGGGCAGCGGGCGCCCCCGCGACGAGTCGGCGATGTGCGGGTCGGTGTCGAGCACCTCGTGCACCCGGCCCGCCGACGCCGACATGCGCGACGACATCGCCACCATCATCCCGCTCATCCGCAGCGGCCAGATCAGCATGAGGATGTAGGAGTTGAACGCGACGAGCTGGCCGATCTGCATCTGCCCGTCGATCACGAGGTGACCGCCGTACCAGAGGATCATCACCAGCGCGATCGCGGGGAGGAAGTCGACCAGCGGCAGGAATCCGGCCCGCAGCCGTGACGCGGCGAGCGCGCGATCCCGGACCGCGTCGGCCTCCGCCTCGAGCCGGCGCACCTGGAGCGCCTCGGCCCCGAAGCCCTTCACCACCCGGACCCCCGACACCGTCTCCTCGACGACCCCGGAGAGCTCGGCGAGCTCCTGCTGGAGCTCGAAGCTGATCGGGCCCATCCGGCGCGAGAAGCGGATCGCCGCCACGCTCAGCACCGGTAGCGCGGCCAGGGCGAGCAGGGCCAGCACGACCGACTGGAACAGCATCACCACGAAGACCGACACCAGGATCATGAGGCTCGCGGCGGTGAGCGGGGCGAGCATCAGCCACTCGCGGACCATCTGGATGTCGGTGTTGGCCCGGGCCATGAGCTGCCCGGTCTGGGCCTGGTCGTGGAACGCGAAGTGCAGCCGCTGGAGGTGCGCGAACAGTCGCCCGCGCAGGTCGGTCTCCACGTGGAAGGCGAGGCGGAAGGCGCCGTAGCGGCGCGTGCCGCTCACGAAGGCCTGGAACGCACCGAGCACGAGCATCAGGCCCACGTAGACGAGCAGGGCCCCCGTGTCGTCGCCGACGATGCCCTGGTCGATCGCGGCGGCGGCGAGCAGCGGGATCGCGACCTTGGTCGCCGTCCAGAGCAAGGCCGCGACCATCGCCGAGGCGACCCAGCCCCAGTGGTCCCGGGACGCTGCGGCGACGAGGCGCCAGCCCGCCCGCCGCAGTGCCTGTTCCCGGTCCGCTCCCGCTCCCACCGAACGCTCCCCCGTCGGGCGCCGAACGTACCAGCGCCCCGTGATCCCCTGCGCTGCCCCGTCACCGGACGCGACGAGGGGGCGCCCGGAGGCGCCCCCTCGACCGCCGTTCGCGGCGCCGACCCGGGTCACCGGGTCAGCGGGTCACCGGATCACTTCGTGGCGATCGGGAACCACTCCTGACCGTCGACCAGCTGCGGGATGAAGCAGTTGACCGGGACCGGGCACCCGTTGAAGAGCCCCGAGGCGTCCTTGGCCG
>JBJSXO010000371.1:0-7557 GCA_046086425.1 Actinomycetota bacterium
GTGGTTGTCGTGCACGAGGTCGGGCGCGAACTGGTGGGTCTCGCCGTGGAACCAGCCGTAGAAGCGCTCGAAGCCCCGGCCCAGCGGCCACCGGACGCGTGACGCGCCGAGGTGGGCCTCGTCGTCGGGGGTGAGGTGCCACTTGCCCACGGCCCAGGTCGCGTAGCCCGCGTCGCGCAGGATCTCCGACAGGAAGCCGGCCGAGCGGGGGATCCGGCCCGAGTAGCCGGGGAAGCCCCGGGCGAGGTCGGTGATCCGGCCCATCCCGGCCGAGTGGTGGTTCCGGCCCGTGAGGAGGCAGGTCCGGGTCGGGGAGCACAGCGCCGTCGTGTGGAACCGTCCGAAGCGCAGCCCGCCGCCGGCCAGGCGGTCGATGGTGGGGGTGTCGAGGTCGGAGCCGTAGCACCCGAGCTGGGCGAAGCCGACGTCGTCGAGGACCACGAGCACCACGTTGGGGGCCCCGTCGGGCGGACGCTCGGGCTCCGGCCACCACGGCTCGGAGTCCCGCCAGTCCCGTCCGATCCTCCCCTTGAACTCGCTCGGCTCCATGGCCGGGAGCCTCGCGCACTCGGCTAGAACACGCACATGGACCTGGGGCTCGACCGCGCGACCGTGGTGGTGAACGGGGGGACGAAAGGGATGGGGCGCGCCGCAGCCGAGTGCTTCGCGGCCGAAGGCGCCCGCGTGTGCGTGCTCGCGCGTGGTCAGGCGGCCATCGACGACACCGTGTCGGCGCTGCTCGTCGCAGGGTCCCCCGACGCGTTCGGGGTCTCCACCGACCTGACCGTGCGCGCCGAGGTGGAGGCGGCGTTTGCCGCAGTCGGTGCACGATGGGATGCGCTGAACGTGCTCGTGAACGCCGCCGGTCCGGTCGACGTGGGCATCAACGCCTTCGAGAGCCTCGACGACGAGGAGTGGATGGCC
This sequence comes from Actinomycetota bacterium, assembly GCA_046086425.1. Taxonomy (GTDB): domain Bacteria; phylum Actinomycetota; class Acidimicrobiia; order IMCC26256; family PALSA-555; genus CAIUKV01. Next base: position 925 of record JBJSXO010000371.1, read on the forward strand.
ACGTTCGACATCGGCGCGCTGTCGGCCGTTCGCTGCGTCCGCTCGGCGCTGCCGCTGCTGCGGCGCGCCGAGTGGGCGCGCATCGTGAATGTGTCGGCCCACTCCACGAAGCGCCAGACGGCGGGGCTGGTCGCGTACACCGCGTCGAAGGCGGCGATGACGAGCATCTCGAAGAACCTCTCGTTGTCTCTCGCTTCCGACGGGATCCTCGTCAATACCGTGTCGCCGGGCTCGTTCCTCTCGGCCGGGATGGTGGGGTACCTCCGCTCGCTCCCAGCCGAGCGCGGGGTCGATCCGTCGTCGCTCGAGGACGCGATGCGCGTGATCACCGAGGACTTCGGGCACCCGGCGCATCTGCCCCGTGCGGGCGCCCCCGAGGAGATCGGCCCCGTCATCGCGTTCGTGGGGTCACGGGTCAACAGCTACATGACCGGTGCCAACGTGAACGTCGACGGCGGATCCGACTTCGCCTGACCGTGGGGATCCGCAGCCGGGGCCGGGACCCGGACCCGAACCCGGACCCGGACCCGACTCTGGCACGATGCGCGGGTGGAACCCGCATCCCGTCGAGCGCTCCGGGCCGACGTGGCCGTCGTCGGCACCGCCAACCTCGACACCGTTGCGCGGGTCTCCCGCCTCCCGCGCGAAGGGGAGCGGGTGACCGGTGAGGTCGTCGCGGTCACGCCGGGGGGCAAGGGGGCGAACCAGGCGGTCGCCGCGGCCCGACTGGGCGCGCGCGCCGCGCTCGTCGCCTGCGTCGGTGACGACCCGGCCGGCGAGCGCCTGCTCGCCTCCCTCGGTGGAGAGGCGGGCCTCTCGATCGTGGGGGTCCGGTCGGTCGCCGGTCCCACCGGTACCGCCTTCGTGACCGTCGACGCCGCGGGTGGTTCCACCATCGTGAGCGTGGGCGGAGCCAACGGCGCGCTCGACGAGGAGCACGTCCACCGCAACGGCCTGACCATCGGCGGTGCGGCGGTGCTGCTGACCCAGCTCGGCGTACCCCGCCCGGCGGTGCGCGCGGCCCTCGAGATCGCGCGGAGCGTCGGGACCACCACGGTGCTCGACCCGTGCCCGGCCGACGACCTCACCGACGATCCCGACGACCTGCTGCGGCTCGTCGACGTGTGCACGCCCAACGCGACCGAGATCGAGCGCCTTACCGGCATCGCGGTCACCGACCTCGACGGTGCCCGCCGGGCCGCCCACGCGCTGCTCGCACGCGGGTGTGCCTCGGTGCTCCTGACCCTCGGCGCGCGCGGCGCCTACCTGGTGTCCGAGGCGGGTGCCGACGTGCACCTGGACGGGGTGCCGGCTGCGGTGGTCGATCCCACCGGAGCCGGTGACGCGTGCTGCGGTGCGCTGGCGGCTGCGCTTGCGCGCGGGCGCTCGCTCGCCGACGCGGCCGGTCAGGCGGTGGTTGCGGGCTCGCTCGCCACCACGCGCTGGGGGGCCATGCCCTCGCTCCCGACCCGCGTCGCGCTCGACGCGCGGGTCGCGACGCTGTCCGCTCCCTGATCGGGCCGCCGCGCCAGCACCGCCAGCCCGACGATGCCGGTGACCAGCGCCGCCACGGCCCCGACCGCCAGGCCGAAGCGCGGACCGAGCTGCTGGGAGATGGCACCGACGATGGGGCTCCCGATGGGGGTGCTGCCGAGGAAGGCCACCGAGAACAGCGCCGTGACCCGGCCGCGCACCACCGGGTCCGATCGCTCCTGCACGGCGGCGTTGGCCATCGAGAAGAACACCATCCCGGCCGTGCCCAGGGCACGAGGACGAGGTACTCGAGGCCGAGGCTCGGGACCATGGCGGCGATGCCCATGGTGACGCCGAAGGCACCGGCGGCGAGGGCCATGAGGCGGCCGTCGGTGCGGGCGCGGTGCGCGCTCACGAGCGCCCCGATCAGGGATCCGATGCCGGTGGCGGCGAACATCAGCGCGTAGGCGGCCGGGCCGGCGGTGAACGCGCGCTTGGCCAGCAGGGGCAGGACGACCTGGTAGTTGAAGCTCAGCACGCCGATGACGAACGTCATCACGATGGCCAGGCGTACCAGGGGCTCGTCCCACGCGTACCGGATGCCGGCGCGCAGCTGCCCCTTCGCCCGTGGGAGCCGCGGTGCCCGGTGGATGGTCCCGATGTGCATCATCCGGAGCGCCACGATGACGGCACCGAACGACAGCGAGTTGAGCACGAAGCACCAGCCGATGCCCACGGTGGCGATGAGGATCCCGGCGATGGAGGGACCCACGATGCGCGCCGCGGTGAACACCGCGTTGTTGAGGCTCGTCGCGTTGGTGACCTGGTGGTGGTCCACGAGCTCGGGGACGAAGGCCCGTCGGACGGGGTTGTCGAAGGCGGCGACGGTGCCGATGACGAGCGCGAGCACGAAGATGTTCCCGATCGTGGCCCGGTCGAGCAGCGTGATGACGCCGAGGGTCATGGCGCACAGGCCGAGCAGGGTCGTGGTGACGAGGAGCAGGCGGCGCTTGTCGTAGCGGTCGGCCACCACACCGGCCCACGCGCCGAGCACGAGGATCGGGAGGAACTGGAGCGCGTAGGTGATCCCGAGCATCGTCCCGCTGCGGGTCAGGTGCAGCACGAGCCAGGGGAGCGACACGAGCTGGATCCAGCTCCCGATCTGGGAGACGATCGACCCTCCGAAGTAGAGGCGCAGGTTGCGCGATCCCATCGAGGAGAAGGTCCGGCCGGCGACCCGGCGCAGCGGGGTCATCGCGTGCGGGCCTTCGGTGTCGGGTCGTCGAGCAGCCGGGCGAGGGCGGGCGCGGCGTCGGCGATTGCGGCCCGGTCGTCGGCCGGGAGCGCGCGGAGGCGCTGCTCGAGGAAGGCGGTGCGCTCCCGTCGGGCGTCGGCCAGCAGTCGCCGCCCGATGTCGGTGAGGGCCACGCGGGTCACGCGTCGGTCGGTCTCGTCGCGGACGCGCGCGGCGAGGCCCTGCTCCTCGAGCCGGTCGACGGCTGCGGTGATCGTGGGTGGGCGCACCCGCTCGGTCGCGGCCAGCTCCCCGTGAGTGCACGGGCCCCGGCGCTCGAGGGTGGTGAGGATCGAGCGTTGGGTGGGGGTCACGCCGTCGGTCGCGGCGACGCGGCGCAGGCGCCGGGCGAGCCGGGTGACGACCATCAGCAGGTCGTCGGCGAGGTGGGTGGGGGGAGCGGTCGGCATAGTTAGTTCGATGAAGTATATCCCTCGTCGACCGTCGCCGCCCGATCCGGCGGCCTAGCATTTCGCCGCGCCGGTTCGGAATGCGCCGGTTCGACGGGGGAGGAGGCGACCATGGCGATCGGTGTGGCGAGCAAGCCGCGGTGGTGGTCCCGGGCGCGCCCGGCCGCGACCTCCGTCGACGCGCCGGCGCGGATCGCCGGGGTGACGATGGCCCGCGGCGCGATCGCGGCCTGCCTCGTCGGCGCCGCGGCCGTCCACTTTGCGTTCGCGCCGGAGCACTTCGACGAGTCGCGGGTGCACGGGGCGTTCTTCTTCCTCGCGGGGTGGGTGCAGGTCGGTCTCGGGGTCGGCGTGCTGCTGACGCCCACCCGCACGTTGCTGCGGGCCGTGATCCTGGTGGACGTGGGGCTTGCGCTCCTGTGGGCAACCTCCCGGCTCGTGGGGATGCCCTTCGGGGACGACCCGTGGGTCCCCGAGTCGGTCGGTGTCCCCGACGCGGTGGCCGTCGGGCTCGGGTTGCTCGCGGCGACGGCGGCGCTCGGGCTGCTCCGCGGGTGGTTCGCGACCCCGACGGTGTCCCGAGGACTGGCCGTGGCCGGGGGTGTCGTGCTCGGTGCCGTGCTCGTCGGGCTCACCACGGCGTCGGTCGCCCCGGCCCTCGCGGGGAGCCACTCCCACGCCGGCGCGACGCACGGCCACGACTCGGGCGGGTCGAACGCGGCCGCGGCCCCGGTTCACGACCACTCCGGCGCCGCCGCGGGCGGGGGCAAGGCGGTCGCCGTGCCGGCGGGGATCGAGACCGCCAGCGGAATCTCGCCGTGCGAGCGGTCGGGCTCGACGGGGGAGGGGGGCTCCGGGGCCGGCGGCCACGGCCATCACGGCCCCTCGCCGCAACAGGCGCTCACCGATCCCGCAACCCGGACGCTCCTCGGCGAGCAGCTCGCCGCCGCGCGGGCCGCGGCCCTCCAGTACCCGACCGCCGCCGACGCGATGGCCGCGGGGTACCGGAAGGTCACGACCTACATCCCGTGCATCGCTGCGCACTACATGCGGTTCTCGTTCGTCGACGCCACCTTCGACCCGGCCGCCCCGGAGATGCTGCTCTACGACGGCAACGGTCCCGGCGCCCGTATCGTGGGCCTGAGTTACTACGTCTCGGAGGTGACCACGGCCCCCGAGGGGTTCGCCGGTCCCAACGACCCGTGGCACCAGCACATCGGGCTCTGTGTGCGCGACGGCGTCGTGGTGGGCGGCACGCAGCTCACGGAGGCGGAGTGCGCGGCGCGCGGCGGCACCAAGGCCGACGGTTCGACGGCGTGGATGGTCCACGCGTGGGTCGTGCCCGGGTGGGAGTCGGCCTGGGGTACGTTCAGCGCGGAGCACCCGGAGCTGGGGGTCTCGGTCGGGCGCTGAGCCCGACCTCCCGCTCGATCTTCGACCCGCTCGACCAAAGGAGCGCCCGTGCGGTTCGGCCTCGACATCGCCCAGCAACGCATGCCCTTCGCGGAGGTGGTCGACCGGGCCCGCTTCGCCGAGGCCCTCGGGTTCGACGGCGTGTGGGGGTTCGACCACTTCGAGCCGATGTACGGCGAGGGTCCGGGGGAGTGCTTCGAGGGGATGACGACCCTCGCCGCGCTCGCCACCGCCACCACGCGGGTCCGGCTCGGGCTCCTGGTCACCGGCCTCACCTACCGGCCGCTCGGGCTGCTCGCCACCCAGGCCATCACCGTCGACCACGCGTCGAACGGTCGTCTGGAGCTGGCGATCGGCACGGCCTGGCACGACAAGGAGCACCGTGCGCTCGGCTTCGAGTTCCCTCCCACCGGTGCCCGGGTCGACCTGCTCGAGGATGCGCTCAACATCCTCCCCCGCCTCTTCACCGAGGACGACGTGACCTACGCGGGCAAGCGGGTGTCGGTAGCACGCCACCGTCAACCCGAAGCCGGTGCAGCGCCCGTCGATCCCGATCTGGGTCGGAGCCGCAGGCCGGAAGCGCTCGCTCCCACTGGTCGCTCGGTTCGCCGACGCCTGGCACAGCTTCGGTGACGTCGAGGCGCTGGCCGCGCAGTCGGCGTTCCTCGACCGCTGCTGTGAGGAGGTCGGCCGGGACCCGGCCACGCTGCTGCGCTCGGCGTCGATCTCGCTGGAGGGCCCGGCCGACGCGCTCCGTCGGGAGGTCGACGCGTGGCGCGACGCCGGCTTCGGGTACCTCATCGCCGGGTGGCCCTCGGAGGGCCGGGCCAAGGTCGAAGCGCTCGCGCCCCTGCTCGGGGGCTGACCCGGCCGGTCAGGCCAGGGGCGACCAGCGGGTGGTGCGCAGCAGCCGGCTGCGCCAGTCGTCGCGCACCACGAGGGCGTCGTGCATCCACGTGCCCGGCGCCTTGGCCGGCGGCGGCAGCTCGCTCGCGAACAGGTTCCACAGGCGGTCCTGGTCGACGATCCGCTGCCAGAGCAGCACCTCGGCCCGTTGGCCGCTGCCCCAGGCGGTGTGCAGGAGCGTCTGCAGCTCGAGGATGGCGGTCCCGGCTGCGCCGCTGCGGGCGATGCTCGGCGCGTACTGCGCCTCGGCCTTGGCCAGGTAGTCGAGGAGCTTGCCCTCGAACGGCCACGCCGTGTCCTCCATGAACAGCGTGGGCTCGTGGTCGAGGCTCGGGTCCGCGGGGACGCTCGCGAGATCGCCGGGGATCACCGGGGCCCAGCTCGCGATGGTGAAGACCTTCCCGGTGACCTCGTGGCGCATCTCGTCGAGGTGCCGGGACAGATCGCGCAGGTCACCGTTCTGCACCCGCCGGCCCACGTTGCCCCAGGCCGCGCCGTCCTCCACGGCGGTGATCGTGACCACCGTGTAGGCGCGACCCGAGCCGTGGGTGAGGTGGTCGAAGTACAGCACCTTGGCGTCGCCGGTGGCGGCGACGGCCGGCATCCACGCGTCGCGGTAGGCGGCCTCGAAGTCGTCCTCCTTCGCACCGTGGACGCGGTGTACCTCGTGGACCCAGAGCATCGGGCTTCCTCCCGGTTCGGACAGCCATTCGGATGGAGCCCACCCTGCCCCAGGTCAGGTCAGGGCGTCCACCAGGTAGTCGACCGCCCGGGTGAGGGTGGCGACGTCGTCGGGCTCGATCGCGGGGAACAGCGCGATGCGCAGCTGGTTGCGGCCGAGCTTGCGGTAGGGCTCCACGTCGACGATGCCGTTCGCGCGCAGAGCGGCACAGAGCGCGTCGCCCTCCACGCCGGCGAAGTCGATGGTGGCGGTGACGCGACTGCGGGCCGCCGGCTCGGTGACGAACGGGGTCGCGAAGTCGCGGTCCTCGGCCCAGCCGTACAGGATCTCGGCCGACCGGTCGCACCGGGCGGTGGCCCACGCCAGCCCGCCCTGGTCGAGCATCCACTCGACGGTGTCGGCGAGGAGGAACAGCGTCGCCAGGGCCGGGGTGTTGTAGGTCTGGTCGAGGCGGG
>JBJSXO010000372.1:0-3614 GCA_046086425.1 Actinomycetota bacterium
GCTGGAAGGCGGACCGGTCCGCTCGCTGCTGCGGGCCCTGAACCCGACGCAGTTCGAGGACGTCGCCGCGCTCGTGGCGCTCTACCGGCCGGGCCCGATGGCCCAGAACTGGCACACGGCCTACGCCGACCGCAAGAACGGACGGGCCCCGGTCACCTATCCGCACCCGGACCTCGAGGAGATCCTCGGCCCGACCTACGGACTGATGATCTACCAGGAGCAGCTCATGCGGGTCGCGCAGCGGCTCGCGGGCTACTCGCTGGAGGAGGCCGACAACCTGCGCAAGGCCACGGGCAAGAAGATCCGTGAGGTCATCGCCAAGGAGCGGTCCCGCTTCGTCGAGGGCTGCACCGAGCAGGGGTACGGCCGGGAGTTCGGCGAGCAGATCTTCGACACGATCGAGCCCTTCGCCGACTACTCGTTCAACAAGTCGCACTCGGTCGGCTACGGCTACCTCGCCTACCAGACCGCCTACCTGAAGGCGAACTACCCGGTCGAGTACCTCGCTGCGCTCCTGACGAGCGTGAAGTCCAACAAGGACCAGACCGCGGTCTTCCTCAACGAGTGTCGGCAGATGGGCATCGCCGTGCTCGTCCCCGACATCAACGAGTCGGTGTCGGACTTCTCCGTGCGTCCGGGGGGCGCGCCCGTCGACGCAGAGGGGCCAGCGAGCGATTCCGTCGCGGTGCGGCGGGGAAAGAGCGCGGAGATCGGCGCGATCCGCTTCGGCATGTCGGCGGTGCGCAACGTCGGCGAGGGGGTGGTTGCGCTCATCGTGGCCGCGCGCGAGGAGGGCGGGCCTTTCACCGACTTCTTCGACTTCTGCGAGCGAGTCGACCCACAGGCGTTGAACAAGCGGACGATCGAGTCGCTGATCAAGGCCGGCGCCTTCGACTCGCTCGGTTACGCGCGCCAGGGGCTGCTGCTCGCCTTCGAGGCCATCGTCACCGAGGTGCTGACCCGGCGGGGCAAGGAGGCAGAGGGACAGTTCGACCTGTTCTCGAGCGTGGACGGTGCGACGCCCGAGGCTGCGGCCAGCCAGCGGCCACCGATCCCCGAGTCCGAGTTCCCGAAGTCGGTGCGTCTGGCGTTCGAGAAGGAGATGCTCGGGCTCTACGTGTCGGATCATCCGCTGATGGGAGCCGAACGGGCACTGCGTCGCTACACCGACTCGACACTCTCGGAGCTCAAGGAGGCGCGCGAGGGCGAGATGCGGGTCGTCGGGGGAATCGTCACCGCGCTCTCGCGTCGGTACACCAAGCGAGGGGACCCCATGGCCACCTTCGTCCTCGAGGACCTGGGTGCGGCGATGGAGGTGATGGTGTTCCCCAAGACGATGGCCGACTACGGCCACACGCTCGAGGACGACGCCATCGTGTGCGTCCGCGGCCGCCTCGACCAGCGCGACGACGTCCCCAAGATGATCGCCATCGAGATCACCCGGCCCGATCTCGTCCTCGACGGTGGCCCGCCGGTACGGCTGCGAACCAAGCCCGGCGCCCTGAGCGAGCAGCGGATCACCCGTCTGAAGGAGTTGCTGCTGGAGCACCCGGGGGAGAGCCAGGTGTTCGTCCAGCTCGAGGGTGCCGACAAGGTCACGGTGCTGCGTCTCGGTGACGAGTTCTGCGTGGACCCCACCAACGGGCTCTTCGCCGAGTTGCGCATCCTCCTCGGCGCGGACTGCATCGCCTGACCCAGCATTACCGGGCACCGTCCCCGGGTCTGCCAGACTGCCCGGCGTGAGCACACCGATGCCGCGATCGATCGGCGTCCTGGGAGCGACCGGGCCGGCGGGTCGCGGCCTGGCGTCACGCCTCGCCTCGATCGGCTACGAGGTCGTCGCCGGGTCGCGCGAGGCCAGCCGGGCCGAGGCCGTGGTCGCAGAGCTGCGCGCGACGTGGGGCGCTCGGGTCGACACGCTCGCGGCCGGCACCAACGCCGAGGCCGCCGGCGCAGATCTGGTCGTGGTCGCGACGACCTGGGACGCTGCGGTGGCGACCGCGGCCGAGCACGCCACGGCGATGGCGGGCAAGCCCGTGATCGCGATGGCCAACGGGCTCGAGCGGGTCGGACGCGAGTTCCACGCGGTCCTCCCGCCCGAAGGGTCGATCTCGCAGGCCATCCAGGCCGCGGCACCCGCCGCGCGGGTGACGGCGGCGTTCCACCTCGTGCCGGCGGCTGCGTTCGCTGCTCTGGACGCCCCGCTCGAAGGCGACGTCATCGTGGTGGCCGACGACGACGCCGCGCGCACCGTCGTGCTCGACCTCGTGGTCGGGATGCCCGACCTCCGGGCGTTCGACGGGGGATCGCTCGCCAACGCAATCGGCATCGAGGCGTTCGCCGCGCTCCTGATCACGCTCAACCTGCGCCACAAGGGCAAGGGCACGCTCCGGCTGCTCGGCCTCGAGGGCTACCGGCCGTGACCCTGCGGCTGTTCGACACGGCGCGTCGCCAGGTGGTGCCGTTCGAGCCCGGGCCCACCGTGCGCATGTACGTGTGCGGCATCACGCCCTACGACTCCACTCATCTGGGCCACGCTGCGACCTACCTGGCCTACGACCTGCTCATCCGCCGCCTCGAGGACCTCGGACACGAGGTCCGGATGGTCCGCAACGTCACCGACGTCGACGACTCGATCCTGCCCAAGGCCCGGGAGCTGGGCATCCCGTACCTCGAGCTGGCCGACGCAGAGCTGGCCCGGTTCCGCTCCGACATGGAGGCGCTCGAGATGCGTCCACCGGTCGCCGAGCCCCGGGCCACCGAGGCGATCCCGGGGATCATCGACATGGTCAACCGGCTCCTCGACGCCGGCCATGCCTACCTGACCCACGGGACCGTCTACTTCGACGTGTCGACGTTCCCGCGCTTCGGCGAGCTCTCGCACTACTCGGCCGATCACATGGTGCGACTCGCGCGCGCCCGGGGGGGCAAGCCCGACGACCCGCATCGCCGCGATCCCCTCGACTTCGTGCTCTGGCAGCCGTCGCTTCCCGACGAGCCCGCCTGGCGGGGGCCCTTCGGCGTCGGTCGGCCGGGCTGGCACGTCGAGTGCTCGGTGATGGCAATGGAGAACCTCGGCCGCACCCTCGACCTGCACGGCGGGGGGACCGACCTGATCTTTCCGCACCACGAGTGCGAGATCGCGCAGAGCGAGAGCGTCACCGGCGAGCCGTTCTGCCGCCACTGGATGCACTCGGCGATGGTCTCGTACGAGGGCGAGAAGATGAGCAAGTCGCTCGGCAACCTCGTCTTCGTGAGCGATCTCCTCGAGGTGGCGGATCCCCGTGCGGTTCGCCTTGCCCTCATGCGCCACCATTACCGCGCCGGGTTCGAGTGGTACGACACCGACCTCGAGGAGGGAACCGCGCTCCTGCACCGCCTCCACGCCGCCGCCGGAGCCACCACGGGCCCCGACCCGCGGCCCTTCGCCGCCCGGGTGCGCGACGCGCTCGACGACGACCTCGATGCACCCAAGGCGCTCGAGGCCCTCGACGACCTCGCCAGCGCGATCCTCTCGGGAGGGTCGGACACCTCGGCACCCGAAGCGCTGCGCGACCTCGGTGCGCTCGTGGGCATCGGCCTGACCCGGCCCCTCGCGACCGCCTGAGCCGAAG
>JBJSXO010000373.1:0-10227 GCA_046086425.1 Actinomycetota bacterium
CGCCGCGGAAGTCGTACAGCGAGGTCGACACGTGTTCGCGGTCGGGGTTCATCCGCCCCTGCTCGGTGAGCCATTGGGTCTGGGGGAACGACCACGCGAAGTGCTCGTCGACCCGGTCCTTCAGGAACCAGTAGAAGGCGATGAAGCTGCCCGTGCCGACCGGCTGGGCGACCGTGCTCGGGTCGGGGCTGCGCAGCGCCTTGAGGTCCCGGGTCGCGACCCAGCGCCGGTATGAGAAGGCCCACGGCCCGACCATCACGCCCGCCAGCGCGTGGTCGTGCTCGTACCAGCGGTTGTACCCCCGCAGGCGCTGTGCATCCCGTGTGGGCTCGACCATGGTGATCATGGCGTGGCCGAGGTCGACGTGGGTCCCGTCGGGCATCGGTGGCCTCCTTCCCGTGGCGGTGGCAATCTATGCCCCGACGGGCCCGACCGGGCTGCGAGGTACGAGGGGGGACGGGATGGCGACCGTGCGGGAAGCGACCTACCCGGGGGCGGAGCAGGCCACGCGTCGCGCGGCCGACGCACCGGCGCTCCTGCCCGACCCGCAACCGCGTGAGCGCACGTTCACGATCATCTCGGTCGACGACCACCTCGTGGAGCCGCGGGACATGTTCGAGGGCCGGATGCCGGCGCGACTGGCCGACGCGGCACCGAAGGTCGTCACCAACGACGCGAACCAGGAGCTGTGGCTCTACGAAGGTGCGCTCTACCCCCAGATAGGGCTCAACGCGATCAGCGGCCGGCCGAAGGACCAGTGGAACATGGAGCCGGCGCGCTTCGACGAGATGCGGCGCGGCTGCTGGGACGTCGCTGCGCGCGTCCACGACATGGACATCGACGGCGTGTACGCGTCGCTGTGCTTCCCGTCACTGATCGCCGGCTTCGCCGGCGCGGTGTTCTCGCAGAGCGCAGACCAGGAACTCGGCCTCGCCTGCGTGCGGGCATGGAACGACTGGCACATCGAGGAGTGGGCCGGGCCGCATCCCGACCGCATCATCCCGCTGCAGATCCCGTGGCTCTCGGACCCCCACATCGCCGCCGACCTCGTGCGCGAGAACGCAGCCCGGGGCTTCAAGGCGGTGAGCATGGCCGAGAACCCGGTGGACCTCGGACTGCCGTCGATGCACACCGACCACTGGGATCCCTTCCTGCGTGCGTGCGAGGAGACCGAGACCGTGGTCTGCCTGCACAACGGCTCGTCGCGATGGTCGGCCGCGCGCTCGCCGGGCGCGCCGCTGGAGCTCTACAGCACGCTGTTCACGGCGAACCCGCTCGCCACGGCCGCCGACTGGCTCTGGGCCCAGGTGCCGGTGCGGTTCCCCGAGATCAAGATTGCGTTCTCGGAGGGGGGCCTCGCGTGGGCGATAACCCTCATGGACCGACTCGACTGGGTGATGGGTCACTCCGGTGCGGGCTACGACGCGTGGAGCGAACCCGACCTCTCCCCGGTGGAGGTGATGCGGCGGAATTTCTGGTTCTGCACGATCGACATCCCGCCCACGCTCGCGCTGCGGGACCGGCTCGGCATCGACCACATCATGATCGAGAGCGACTTCCCGCACGCCGACTCCACCTGGCCCGACACCCAGGCCAACGCGCAGCGCGGCCTCGCCGATCTCTCGGCCGACGAGGTCCGCAAGGTCACATGGGAGAACGCCTCGTCGCTGTTTCGCCACGCGGTGCCGGACGCGCTCCGGGTGCCCTGAACGTTGACCGGTCGCTGCACGGTGGGCTCGGAACGAGCGTGGGCCCGGTGAACCCGAGCGCGACACGGGCAGGCACGCTCGATCGACGGACCTTCCTGCGTGGCGCGGGAGTCTCGGTGGCCGCGGCGATGGGAGCCGGCGTGGTCGGGCCCGGTGCGGTCGGGGCCACTACGCGGCGTGCCGGTCCGCGCCTCGAAGGTGATCCGTTCGCCCTGGGCGTCGCGTCGGGGGACCCGAGCGCGGACGGGTTCGTGCTGTGGACTCGGCTCACCCAGGGGACGGCGAGCGGCGGCGGGATGCCCGCGGCCGAGGTCCCGGTGCGGTGGATGGTGTCCAGTGACGAGGGGATGCGCACGATCGTGGCGCGCGACACCGTGACGGCCCGGCCCGACCGAGCCCACGCGGTGCACGTGGTCGTGACGCGTCTGTCCCCCGATCGCCCGTACTGGTACCGCTTCGTCGTGGGCGACGACGAGACGCCGGTCGCCCGGACCCGGACCCTGCCGGCGTCCGACGCGCGCCCGCGGCGGCTCGATTTCGGGTTCGCGTCCTGCCAGAACTTCTGTGACGGCTACTACGGCGCGTGGGGGGACGTCGCGAGCGACGACGACCTCGACCTCGTGGTCTTCCTCGGGGACTACATCTACGAGTCGGGCCTCGGGGGCGCGGTGCGGGCCCACGACATCCCGGAGGTGGTCACCCTCGAGCAGTACCGCAACCGCTACGCCCTCTACCGAAGCGATCCGCATTTGCGCGCCGCCCACGCCTGCGCCCCGTGGCTGGTGACCTGGGACGACCACGAGGTCGACAACAACTACCAGGGCAGTACCCCGGAGGCGTCAAGCCCGACGCAAGGCGATGCGTTCCCCGCCCGTCGGGCGGCGGCGTACCGGGCCTGGTGGGAGCACATGCCGACCCGCCTCGCACCACCGAACGGTCCCGACCTGCGCATCTTCCGCCGGGCGGACTTCGGGCGGCTGGCTCGCTTCCACGTACTCGACACCCGCCAGTACCGCAGCAACGAACCGTGTGCCCCGGCCTCCGTCATCGGTCCGGTGTGTGACGCCGCGCGTGCTCCGGAGATCACGGTGCTCGGGGCGGAGCAGGAGCGGTGGCTCGATCGTGGCTTGGCGACGTCCCGTGCCGTCTGGGACGTGATCGCCCAGCAGGTGGTGTTCTCGGCGTTCGCGTTCACGCCCGGGGCGGAGGGCATCCGCAACCTCGACCAGTGGGACGGGTATCCGGAAGCCCGGCGCCGCGTGCTCCGGTCGCTGCGGCGCCACGACGTCCGCAATCCGGTGGTGATCACCGGGGACGTGCACGCCAGCTTCGTGGGCGACATCCCGGCGGACTTCGAACGGCCCGGGTCGGCCCGTATCGGGACCGAGTTCGTAGGCACCTCGATTTCGTCGTCCGGCTCGCCGTTGCTCGGCTCGGTGCTCCCGACCCTGCTCGCCAACAGCCCGGCGCTCCGGTGGGGCGAGGTGAGCCAGCGGGGCTGGGTCCGCTGCACCGTCACCCCCGAGGAGTGGCGGGCGGACTACCGCACGGTCGCCGACGCGCGGGTGGACGGCTCGCCGGTGACGACGTCTCGATCCTGGGTCGCCGAGCGCGACCGCCCGGTGGAAGCGGCCTGAGTCGTGCGGTTCCGCGACCGGGTCACCGTCGTCACCGGATCGGCTTCGGGCTTCGGCCGGGCGATCGCCGCGCGCCTCGCCGAGGAGGGCGCATCCGTCGTGATCGCCGACCTCGACGAGGCCGGCGCGCACGAGACCGCCGCGTTGGTCGCCGGGGCCGGCGCCGCCGCAGAGGTGGTGGTCGGCGACATTGCGACCCCAGAAGGCGCGTCGGCGCTGGTCGAGCGGACGGTGGCGCGTTTGGGTGGTATCGACGTCCTGGTGAACAACGCCGGTATCGCCCAGCTCGACACCACCGGCTCGTGGGACTGCACCGAGGAGGTGTGGGACCGGTTGATCCGGGTGGACCTCACCAGCGTGTTCCTGTGCAGCAAGCGGGCGATCCCGGTGATGCGGGAGCGCGGCCGCGGCGCGATCGTCAACATCGCGTCGATCGCCGCGTCGGTGTCCATCGGCGGTGCGGCCTACGCGGCCGCCAAGGGTGGCATCGTCAGCTACACGCGTCACGCGGCGGCCGAACTCGCCCCGTTGGGCATTCGCATGAACTGCGTGTCGCCGGGCTTCATGCGCACGCCGATGGCGACCGGCGAGCGGCACGGCCTCACGCCCGAGCAGCAGGAGGCGCGCCTCGCCGCCATGGGTGCACGGGTGCCCATGGGGCGCACCGGCACGGCGCTCGACATCGCCGAGGCGGTGCTGTACCTCGCCGGCGACGAGGCCGCGTACGTGACCGGCCAGGAGCTCGTCGTCGACGGTGGCTACGTGGTGCGCTGACGCGCGCGACCGGGATACGGGCCGGGTCAGAGTCCCGACGGTGCCCGTGGTGCACCGGGTGGGGTGGGCCGGTACGACGCGTTCTCCCGGGCGTAGTCGTCCATCGCCCTGGCGACGGCCCGCCGGGCCTGGCCGTCCCAGTCCTGCTCGGCCCCCATGGTCCACTCGTACGACCGGGTCGGCGCCGCAAGTTGCCCCGTGAAGTGGGGCATCACCCGGTCGGCGAAGATCTCGAACGAGCGCAGCGTGGCGTCGGGGTCGCCCCAGTAGCCCCCGTTGAGCAAGAAGGTCCCGAACCCTCCGGACTGGTCCACGAGGCGCTGGATCTGCTCGATGGCGCGGTCGGCCGTGCCGATGACGACCGCGCCGCTCGCGTTGGCGGCGTCGATGCGCTCGTCGAGGCTCATCTGGGGCGGCCGGGGCACCGGCATGACGTGGGTGAGGTAGTCCGAGATCTGCTCGTATCCGTACCGCAGCGCAGCGCGCGCCTCGGCCTCGGTGTCGGCCAGGAACATCGGGCCGAGCAGGCGCCACTGGTCGCGGCCGAGGGTCCGCCCGTGGCGCTCGGCCTCGGTCTGGGCGACGTCCCAGTGCCCGGCGAGCCGGTCGAACCCCTCCGGTGAGGTCGCGCTGATCGAGAGCAACCCGATGCCGTGCTTGCCCGCGAGCTTGGGTCCGGTGGGCGAGAACGACCCGGCCACGGCCATCTCGAGGTGGGGCTGGCTGTACGGCCGGAGCTGCAGCACGGCGTCGCGCACGGTGAACCAGTCCGTCACGACGGTCACGGGATCCGTCGTGCGCTGCAAGGCCATGATGACGTCGAGGCTTTCCTCCATCATCCGGCGCTGAGCGTCGGGGTCGATGCCGAGCACGTGCGCGTCGAACGGCAGCTGTCCGGGTCCGCAGCCGAACATCACCCGGCCCCGGGTGAGGTGGTCGAGCAGGACCATCCGGTCCAGGAGGATGAACGGATGGTGATAGGGGAGCGAGCTCACCCCGGTGCCGAGCCGGATGCGCGAGGTTCGCTCGGCGGCCGCGGCGATGAACACCTCGGGTGACGCGATGATCTCCAGGCCCCCGGAGTGGTGCTCACCGATCCACAGCTCGTCGAACCCCAAGCGGTCGAGGTGCTCGGCGATCGCGAGGTCCTGCGCCAGCGCGAGCGTCGGGTTGGTGGGCAGCGGGTGGAACGGCGCCATGAAGACGCCGAAGCGCAGCGGTGCGGCGGGGCTCATGCGCCGCGGTCCCGGCTCACCCGGCGCGCCGTGTCGTCACGAGGTCGACGAGATGGTCGACATCGGCGAGGCCCCGCAGGACGTCGTTGAGGTGGGTGCACGTGGAGGTGCCCACGAACGTCTTGCGCACCCACGGACGCAGGCCGGCGAGCGGGCGGCCCACGAGGCGCTGCGCGCTCCCGAGGGCGCCGGGGCACTCGACCCACGGGAGGACGTCGGCGGTCACCTCGATCTGCTCGACCGCGCGCGGGGAGCCGCCGACGGTCAGGGACACCGAGTACTCGTGCACGATGGTCCCGCGTCCGTCGGCATCGGTGTGGGTGTCGCGGAAGAACACCGAGACCGGGTACGGGGCGTCGGGGTCGTCGGGACTGCCCACGTCGAGGCGACGCAGGCGGCGCATCCCGAAGGGCTCGATCGGCTCGGTCGGGTGGAAGGCGAGAGTGTCGCCGTCGGTCAAGGGGAGTGCGGCGGGACCGACCGGCGTGGGGTTGACGCCGTGCTCCCGGATGGTGGTGAGCATGGAGCCGTCGACCGCCCACCCGGCGCAGAGATCGCCGCGGGCCTCGAGGTACTCGTCGCCCGCGGCGACCGTGCCGACCACGCCGGCGTGGAGCATGGCGTAGCCGGACACGAGCGTGGCCCCGGGGAGGTCGTCGAGCAGGAGGTAGAGCAGGCTCCCGGTGCCGCGCAGCTCGGGGACCGCCCGGTCGACCTTGCCCCGGAAGCCGGGGCCGACCACCGCCCCGGCGAGGGTGTCGAGCCCGCTCGCCGGGGGGTCGCTGGTGATCGACAGGAGCTGGTGCGCGGGGCCGTCGAGCTTCGCCTCCACGCGCGCGGAGGCGACGACGTCGGTGGCCAGGTTGCGAGCGGTCCACAGGTCGCGGGCCCGAGCGTCGACGACCGCCGGGCCCATGAGGCCCTCGGGACGGTGGGTGTCGACGGTGCTCGTGCGCCGCACCGATCCGGGCGATCGCGCCGGGGCGGGCGAGCGCGGGTCGTGCGGTCCTGCGGTCGCCGGGTCCTGGAGCATCGGCGATCACCCTACGGCACGCCCGGCGGTGGGATCAGTGGCCGGGACGTTGGCCCTCGGGGACCAGCACGCAGTGGGTGCCCGAGTAGATGGTCGGCATGCACTTGTTGCAGTGCACGCAGAGCGCCTCGTCGGTGCTGCCACCCTGCCAGCGCCGCAGCAGGTCGGGCTCGCGCAGCAGGGCACGGCCCATGGCCACGAAGGCGAAGCCCTCGTCGAGCGCCAGGCGCACCGTCTCGATCCGGTTCACGCCCCCGAGCAGCACGAGCGGGATGTCGAGCGCGTCGCGGAACTGGCGCGCGTAGGGCAGGAAGTACGCCTCCTCGAACGGGTACGACGGCAGGAACCGCTTGCCCATGAGGCGGAAGCCGGTCCGCAGCGGCTGGGGGAACGCCGCCGCCATCTCGGCGATCGGGGCCTCGCCCCGGAACAGGTACATCGGGTTCTTGAGCGAGCCGCCGCCGGTGAGCTCGAGCGCGTCGAGCACGCCGTCGGACTCGAGCAGGCGCGCGACGGGGAGGCTCTGGTCGAGCCAGATGCCGCCGGGGAAGCCGTCGTCCATGTTCAGCTTGGCGATGACGGCCATCGACGGCCCCACGGCGTCGCGCACCGCGCGTGTGACCATGCGCGGGAACTCGGCCCGGTGCTCCACGGTGCCGCCGAACCGGTCGGTGCGGCGGTTCAGTCCCGGGCTGAGGAAGGCGCTGAGCAGGTAGTGGTGGCCGAGGTGCAGCTCCACCGCGTCGAACCCGCAGTCCTGGAGTCGCTTCGCCGCGGCGGCGAAGTCGGCGGTGATGCGGACGATGTCGGCCTCGGTCGCCTCCTGGGTGTACTTCATCGCCATCGGGCTCCACTGCCGCGACGGGGCAAGTCCCTTGCGCCCGGTGCCGGCGGCGACCGGGCCGGCGTGGCCGATCTGCGCGGAGATGGCGGCTCCTTCGGCGTGCACCGCAGCGGCGATCCGGCGCAGCCCGGCGTCGGCTTCGGGCCGCACCACGATCTCGTTGGGCGCGCCCTGACCGTCCTCCGACACCGCGAGGTAGGCGACGGTCGTCATGCCCAGGCCGCCCGCCGCCATGACCCGGTGGAACTCGACCAGCCGGTCGGTGACGAGGTTGTCGTGCGCCATCCCCTCGAAGGTGGCCGCCTTGATGAACCGGTTCCGCAGCGTGATCGGGCCGAGCGGCGCGGGCGCGAACGGGTCGATCGCGGGGCGGGACGTCGGGGTCGTGGGTGTGGAGGGCATGGGGCCTCCCGGCTCGTGGGCCCCCCATCGTCGCGCGGCCCGCCGCGCCGCGGCGTACCCTGCCCGCACGACGGTATCCGGGCCGAAGGGGAGCGATGGCACACGAGGTCGACGCGGTCGTCGTGGGGGCCGGTTTCGCGGGCCTCGCGCTGCTGCACCGCCTGCGGGGCCTGGGCTTCCGGACCGTGGTGGTGGACGCGGCCGCCGACGTCGGCGGCACCTGGTACTGGAACCGGTACCCGGGGGCGCGCTGCGACATCGAGAGCGTGGAGTACTCGTTCTCCTTCGACGAGGAGCTCCAGCAGGACTGGCACTGGAGCGAGCGCTACGCCGCGCAACCCGAGATCCTGGCGTACGCCCGGCACGTGGCCGACCGGTTCGACCTCCGCCGGGACATCCGGCTCGGGACCCGTGTGGAACGCGCCACGTTCGACGAGGTGGCGTACCGGTGGTCGGTCGTCACCGACCAGGGCGACTACTCGGCCCGGTTCCTGGTGATGGCGACGGGGATGCTCAGCGCGGTGAACGCACCCGACTTCCCCGGCCTGGCGGACTTCAGCGGCGCCACCTACCACACGGCCCGGTGGCCCGAGGACGGGGTCGATTTCACCGGCCAGCGGGTCGCGGTGGTGGGCACCGGCTCCTCGGCGATCCAGGCGATCCCGATCATCGCCGAGCAGGCGCGCCAGCTGTTCATCTTCCAGCGCACCGCCGCCTACTCCGTCCCGGCGCGCAACCGTCCGCTCGACCCGGCCGAGGAGGCGGCGGTGAAGGCCGACTACGCCGGGATGCGCGCCCGTGACCGGCAGATGCCGGGCGGGTTCGGCTCACGGTTCGGCTGGAACGAGAGGCCGGCGCAGGCCATGACCGCCGATGAGCAGGAGGCCGAGCTCGAACGGCGATGGGAGGTCGGCGGCTTCGCTCTCCTCGGCGCCTTCGCCGACATGCTGACGGACACGCGGGCCAACGAGATCGCGGCCGAGTTCGTCCGGCGCAAGATCCGCGCCACGGTGGACGACCCCACCACCGCCGACCTGCTCTGCCCGACGCAGCCGATCGGGTGCAAGCGGCTCTGCCTCGACACGGGGTACTACGCCACCTACAACCGCCCGAACGTGCACCTCGTCGACGTGAGCACCGAGCCCATCGAGCGGGTCACACCCGATGGGCTCGTCACCGGGGGCACCGAGTACCCCGTGGACGCGATCGTGTTCGCCACCGGATTCGACGCGATGACGGGCGCGATCGCGCGCATCGACATCGTCGGGCGCAACGGGCAGGCGATGCAGGAGGCGTGGTGCGCCGGTCCGGTCAACTACCTCGGCCTCACCGTCCCGGGGTTTCCCAACCTGTTCCTCGTCACCGGGCCGGGCAGCCCGTCGGTGCTCACCAACATGATCGTCTCCATCGAGCAGCACGTGGACTGGATCAGCACGCTCCTCGCACGCATGCGGGACCGGGGCCTGGAGACGGTCGAGGCCACCGAGGCAGCCGCACGTGCGTGGGTCGAGGAGGTGAACGCCCTGGCGTCGTTCACGCTGTACCCGTCGTGCAGCTCGTGGTACCTGGGCGCCAACGTCCCGGGGAAGCCTCGGGTGTTCATGCCCTACCCGGGGTTTCCCATGTACACGGCACGCTGCAACGCGGTCGTCGACCACGGGTACGAAGGCCTGGTCCTCGCGTGAGCGGGGCACCGGACGCCGACGCCCTGTTCGTGCCCGACGGCGACGGGGTCGTGGCCACCTCGCTCACCCAGGGGCCGTGGCATCCCGAGCACCAGCACGGCGGGCCGGTGTCCGCGCTGCTCGCCCGTGCCGTCGACGCCGTGCCGACCCTCGTAGCCATGCGCGCCGGGCGGCTCACCATCGACCTGACGCGCCCGGTGCCCGTCGCGCGGCTCACCACGGCCACGCGGATCGTGCGCGAGGGCAAGCGCGTCCAGATGGTCGAGGCCGCCGTGCTCCGTGACGACACCGAAGTCGCGCGGGCCTCGGCGTTGCGCATCCGGGTCGGGGACAGCGCCGCCGCGCTGACCCATCCCCGTCGTCCCGACGAGTCGCCGCCCCCGCCCCCGGGTCCGGCCGAGGAGTCGGTGCTCGCGCGCGCCGGGCTGCCGGTCCCCGGCTTCCTGCGCGCGCTCGACATGCACCGCGTGACGGGTGGTCTCGGCCAGGGTGCTCCCGCCTGCACCTGGTTCCGGCTCCGGGTCCCGGTCGTGGCGGGGGAGGAGCCCACCCCGCTCGTGCGCCTCGCGGCGCTGGCCGACTTCACCAGCGGCACCGCGAACTTCCTGCCGATCGACCGCTGGTCGTCGATCAACGCCGACATCTCGATCCACGTGCTGCGCGAGCCGCAGGGCGAGTGGATCGCGGTCGACGCGGTGGCCCACGCCGCCGGCGACGGGATCGGCCACTCCCGGTCCACGCTCTTCGACACCACGGGGATGGTCGGCACCGGGTCCACGGCACAGCTCCTCGACCCCGTCGCGGCCCCCTTCGCCCGGGCCGCCACCCGGCAAGGAGGCCTCGCGTGATCGACG
This sequence comes from Actinomycetota bacterium, assembly GCA_046086425.1. GTDB lineage: Bacteria > Actinomycetota > Acidimicrobiia > IMCC26256 > PALSA-555 > CAIUKV01. Next base: position 10,174 of record JBJSXO010000373.1, read on the forward strand.
TCGTCCCGGCGCCCGGGGGCGTACCCGGCGACCCCGAAGGGGTGCTCGACCCGC
>JBJSXO010000374.1:0-4500 GCA_046086425.1 Actinomycetota bacterium
CACCACCGGCTCATGCGGCTCGGGCACGGACCCCGGCGGTCGGTGGTGATCCTCTGGCTGTGGACGGCGCTCCTGTCGGCTGCGGCGCTGCTGCCTACGTACACGAACCGGGGAAACGCCCTGGTCCCGATCGTCTTCGCCGCGCTGGCGCTCCTGCTCTACAGCTACTTCCACCCCGGGGTGGTCGAGGTGCGCCGCGTGGGACGGGTGGACCGGGCGGCCCGGGCGGACCGGGCGGCCCCACCGCCGGAGCCGGCTGGCACAGCCGGGGCCGAGGCCGCCGGAGCGGCCACCGGGCCCACCGCCGAGGTGGTGGACCTCGAAGCGCGCCGGCGGGCCGCCGGGGGCTGAGGTGGTCCGCCCGTCGCGGGTCGCTCGCTTGGCGTCGGGCGAAGCGAACCGTCTACTTTCTGGCCGTACTGACGCGCCCCCGCTCGGGAGCGCATCGACGCGCCCCCAGGGCGCAGCGGAGTGGGGATCTCGTTGTCCGAACGTCGAGCGCGCGTTGCCGTGCCCAGCAGCCAGAACGACGCGCTGAGCCACGCAATGGCCATGGTCGTCGCGCCGCTGGCGATGGGCCTGTTCGGTGGCTGGCTCGACGGCGTCCTCGGCACGGGCTGGGTGCTCGCCGCGGTGTTCGCGGGACTCGGGGTGATCGGTGCCTTCGCGTCCGCCTACTACCGGTACGAGGCTCGGATCTCCGCGCAGGACGCAGGCAAGCCGTGGACGCGGCGGGCCCGTCCCGCCGACGAGGCGTCGCAATGAGCGCGACGAGGTCGGGATCATGAGCCCGATGGAGTTCGCGGTGCCGCAGCCCTCGACGGAGCGCATCGAGTCGACGATCGCCGTCGATCTCGCCAAGAAGGGCGCCATCGTCGGTCCCGTCCTCGTCGTGGGTCTGGGGGTCTGGCGGGGCCCGGACGCCGCGCTCGCCGCGGTGCTCGCACTCGCGATCGTGGTGGTCAACTTCCTCGCCGCCGCGGCGATCCTCGGCTGGACCGCACGCCATGCTCCCCATGCGTTCACCGGCATCGCGCTGATGAGCTTCCTCGGCCGCCTCCTGGTCATCACCCTGCTCGGCGCCGGCATCAAGGCCCTCGACGTCGTCGACTGGCCCGTGTTCTGCATCACCCTGATCGGGTCGTACTTCGTGCTCCTCTTCTGGGAGCTCCGCTCGATCAGCGCCACGCTCGCCTACCCCGGCCTCAAGCCCAAGCCGGCCCACCACGAGGAGTAACCGCGTTGGTCCTAGGGGAACTGCTGCCCAACGTCAAGGAGCTCTTCGAGTGGAAGGGAATCGTCGGCCCCAACACCTGGTACGAGCTCAACAAGGTGGGGATGATGGCGCTGGTGTCGACCGTCATCTGCATCGTGCTGTTCTGGGTCGGGGGAACTCGGCGCAAGCTGGTGCCCTCGGGACTCCAGAACATGGCCGAGGCCGGCTACCTCGCCATCGAGGACAACGTCAGCCTTGCGGCGATGGGGGACGAGGGCCGGAAGTGGACGCCCTTCTTCGCCACGATGTTCTTCTGGATCTTCTTCATCAACATCTGGTCCGTGGTGCCCTTCATCCAGTTCCCGGCGACCTCGCGCCTTGCCATCCCGCTCTTCCTCGCCATCGTGGCCTGGATGACCTTCATCGTCACCGGCTTCGTGAAGCAGGGCCCGAAGTACTTCTTCTCGAACATCAACCCGTCCGGGGTCCCGCTCGCGCTGAAGTTCCTGGTCATCCCGATCGAGTTCTTCTCGAAGTACCTGCTGCGACCCCTCACCCTCGCCGTGCGGCTTTTCGCCAACATGACCGCCGGCCACGTGCTGCTCGCGATCTTCGCGATCATGACCAACGAGTTGCTGGTGAAGCACAACAGCGGCTGGTACCAGGTGATCTTTGCGCCGCTGCCGTTCCTGGGCTTGGTCGCGTTCACCGCCTTCGAGCTGCTCGTCGCCCTGCTGCAGGCCTACATCTTCACGATCCTGACTGCGGTATACGTCAACGAGTCGGTCCATCCCGAGCACTGATCCGCCCTTCCGGCGTCGTCAACCCCTCTCACCCATCCACCTGTCAACACGAGGAGCACACGAGTGAGCATCGCACTGCACGTTCTGGCTGCCACCGCCGGTCTCACCGGCGAGCTGGACGCCGGTCTGGCCAAGGTCGGCTACGGCCTGGCCGCCATCGGTCCGGGCATCGGCATCGGGTACCTGGTCGGCCAGTCGGTCCAGGCCATGGCCCGCCAGCCCGAGATGGCCGGTCAGGTCCGGACGACCATGTTCCTTGGTATTGCCTTCGCCGAAGCGCTCGCGCTCATCGGCTTCGTTCTCTTCTTCCTCTAGGAGCTCCCAGATGCGGATCCGCAGGTTCCTCCTTGCGGGGCTGCTCGCCGTCGGTGTGGTCATGGCCATGCCGATGAGCGCGTACGCCGCGGGGAATCACGCCGAAGAAGTCCTCGAGTGCACCGAGAAGGCGATCGACTCGAACACCAAGGGCGGCAAGACCGACGCCGAGGCGTTCCTGACCGACCTCGAGGACTGCAAGAAGGCCAAGAGCCTCGTGACGCCGGCGCTGCCCGAGATCATCTGGGGCGGCATCGCCTTCCTCATCGTGCTCGGGGTGCTCATGAAGTTCGCGTTCCCGGCCCTCAAGAAGGGCCTCAAGGACCGCGAGGAGCAGATCCGAAGCGATCTCGAGGCGGCGTCTCGGGCCCGCGAGGAGGCCGAAGCCGAGTCGGCGCAGTACCGCGCCGGCATCGGTGACGCCCGCTCGGAGGCCAACGTGATCATCGAGGACGCCCGATCCGACGCCGAGCGCATCCGTCGCGAGGTGGTCGAACGGGCCGAGGCCGAGGCCGCCGACATCCGGGAGCGGGCCCAGGAGGACATCCGACTGGCCCAGGAGCGGGCGATGTCGGACCTCCGGGCTCAGGTCGCCGACCTGTCGATCGGGTTGGCCGAGCGGGTGGTCGAGCGCAATCTCGACCGTGACACCCAGGTCGCGCTGATCGAGTCGTACATCAACTCGGTGGGGAACGAGACGCGGTGACCGCCCCGGCCCCGAAGGTCGACGCGTACGCGCGGGCGATCCTGGCGATCGCGCGCGCCGAGAACATGGTCGCACCGGTGGAGGACGACCTCTTCCGGTTCGCTCGTGCGCTCGAGGGCTCGGAGTCTCTGCGGGTTGCGCTCACCGACCCGCAGCTTCCCCTCGAACGCCGCTTGGCGGTGATCGACGACCTGACGTCCGGCAAGGCGTTGGCGCTCAGCAGCGCGCTCCTCGGCATGCTGATCGGCGCCGGCCAGGTCAACGACCTCGGTGCGGTGGTCGACCGGTTCGTCGAGTTGGCCGCCGCCGAGCGCGAGCGCGAGGTCGCCGAGGTCCGCTCGGCCATCGCTCTCGACGACGCCCAGGTCGCGCGGCTCGCCGACGCCCTCGGCCGGGCCACCGGCAAGGCCGTGGAGGTCAAGGTGATCATCGACCCGTCCGTGCTCGGCGGGTTGGTCGCCCGTATCGGCGACACCGTGATCGACGGCTCGGTCCGTCACCGGCTCGACCAGATGAAGGCGCAGCTGTAGATGCTCCCTCGTTTCCCCCGCATCCCGAGAGGTCACGACGAAGATGCCTGAACTCACTATCAACGCCGACGAGATCGCCGCCGCGCTGCGCAAGCACGTCGACACGTTCACGCCGTCGACCGACACCGCGCGTGTCGGTCGCGTGCTCGAGGTCGGGGACGGGATCGCGCGCATCGCGGGCCTGCCCGAGACATCGGTGAACGAGTTGCTCGAGTTCGAGAGCGGTGTGCTCGGCCTCGCGTTGAACCTCGACGAGAGCTCGATCGGCGCGGTCATCCTGGGCCAGGCCGACGAGGTCGAGGAGGGCGGCGCGGTCAAGGCGACCGGTCGCATCCTGTCGATCCCGGTCGGTGATGCGCTCGTCGGGAGGGTCGTGAACTCCCTCGGTCAGCCCGTCGACGGCAAGGGCCCCATCGCCAGCGACACACAGCGCCGCCTCGAGGTGCAGGCGCCCGGAATCGTGGGTCGCCAGCCCGTGCACGAGCCGCTCCAGACCGGCATCAAGGCGATCGACGCCATGACGCCCATCGGCCGGGGCCAGCGTGAGCTGATCATCGGCGACCGCAAGACGGGCAAGACCACCATCGCCATCGACACCATCCTCAACCAGCGCGGCCTGGGCGTGAAGTGCATCTACGTCGCCATCGGCCAGAAGGGCTCCTCGGTCGCGCAGACCGTGGCCACTCTCGAGGAGTACGGCGCGATGGAGTACACGGTGGTCGTGGCCTCGCCCGCCGCCGACGAGGCCGTGTTCAAGTACCTGGCGCCCTACGCCGGCTGCGCGATCGGCCAGCACTGGATGGACAAGGGCGAGCACGCGCTCGTCGTGTACGACGACCTCTCGAAGCAGGCCGAGGCGTACCGGCAGATGGCCCTGCTGCTCCGGCGCCCGCCGGGGCGTGAGGCCTACCCCGGTGACGTGTTCTACCT
>JBJSXO010000375.1:0-2708 GCA_046086425.1 Actinomycetota bacterium
CGCCGACCTGATCGACGCCGCCGATCCCGACCGCCCCTCCGTGCTCGTCGACGCGTACAGCGGCGTGGGGCTGTTCACCGGGAGCCTCCTCGCCGGCCGTCCGGGGTGGCGGGCGTTGTGCGCCGAGCACCATCGCGCCGCCGTCGCCGACGCGCGGGTCAACCTCGCCGACCTCGACGCAAAGGTCGTGGCGACCCCGGTGGAACGACTGCGCGCGCCCCGGGCCGACGTCGTGGTGGCCGACCCGTCCCGGGCCGGCCTCGGGCGGCGTGGTGCCGACGTCCTGACCGGGACGGGCGCCGGGCGCATCGTGCTCGTGAGCTGCGACCCCGCCGCCGCCGGGCGCGACACCGCCCTGCTGACCGACCGGGGCTACGTCCCGGTGGAGTCGGTGGTGGTGGACCTGTTCCCCCACACCCACCACACCGAGACGGTGACTCGCTTCGACCGGGCCTGACCGGACCGCGGGTGGGCGGGGGTGCGCCGGGTCGTGAGAAGATGAGCGGATGACCGACACCCTCACCGAGACCTACCGGGGCCTGACCTACATCTCCACGGACTCGCACGTGACCGAGCCCATCGAGCTCTACGCGGAGCGGGTCGACGCCGGGTTCCGGGACCGGGTCCCGCGAATCGAGACCCGCGACGGGTGGCGCTCGCTGCACGCCGAGGGCCTCGACCCCCGAAAGCTGATGACGGCCGACCAGCTGCTCACCGCGGTGGTCGGCGGGTACGACGTCGAGTCCCGGGTGCGCGACCAGGTCCGCGACGGCGTGAGCGCCGAGGTGATCTTCCCGACCTTCGCGCTCCAGGCCTGCTTTGCGTCGGACGACCCGCGTCTGCAGGCCCAGCTGTGCCGGGCCTACAACGGTTGGGCGGGTGAGGTGTTCGCCGGGGTCCCGACGCTGCTCGCCGTCGGCGCGGTGCCGCTGCTCGACATCGACGACGGCATCGCCGAGGCCCGCCGGCTCGCCGACGCCGGGTTCCGTGCGCTCATGCTCCCGGCCCGGGTCCTCAGCCGGCCGTACAACGACCCCGAGTACGACCGGTTCTGGGCCGTGGCCGAGGAGCTCGGCCTCCCGCTGACCTTCCACTCCGGGACCGGCTACGAGCCGCGGATCATGCGGGGCCCCGGCGGTGCGGTGATCAACTACGTGATGGGCGCCCAGCTCGACGGGCCCATGGTCATCCTCTCGCTCGCCGCCGGCGGCGCGCTCGACCGGTTCCCGGGTCTGCGGATCGTCACCGTGGAGACGGGTGCGTCGTGGCTCGGGTGGATCATGACCCAGGCCGACTCCATCTACGCCGACCACGCGATGTTCGCGCGACCGAAGCTCTCGCTCCGGCCGAGCGAGCTGATCCGCCGTCAGTGCGCGGCGACGTTCATGTACGACCCGGTGGCGGTCAACAACCGGCACATCACGGGCCTCGAGACGCTGATGTGGGGCAACGACTACCCGCATCCCGAGGGCACCTGGCCCGAGTCCCAGTCGCGCAACGCCGAGCAGTTCGCCGGCGTCCCCGACGACGAGGTGCGAGCCATCGTCGCCGACAACGCCGCCCGGGTCTTCGGATTCTCGCTGTAGCCGGGATCGGAGTCGAGCGGATGGCCGAGCCCGCGACCGTCGTCCTGGTACACGGCGCGTTCCATGGCGCATGGTGCTGGGACCGTGTGCTGGCGCCGCTCGGAGCGGCGGGGGTGTCGGCCGTGGCGGTGGACCTGCCCGGCCACGGCGAGGATCCTGCGCCTCCGGGCGACCTGCACGCGCACGCCGACGCTCTCCGGGCGCGCCTCGAGGCGATGCCCGGCCCCCTGGTCCTGGTCGGCCACTCGTACGGCGGTGCCGTGATCAGCGACGCCGCCGCCGGGGTGTCGTCGGTCGCGCACCTCGTGTACCTGGCCGCCATCGTGACCGACACAGGCGAGACGATGACGACCGTGATGCCCGACAAGACGCTGGCGGAAGGCGACGTGAGTGACGTACCTGCGGCGATGCGCGCCGACGGTGACGGCTTCTTGGTGATCGATCCCGACCTCGCGGTCGCGGCGTTCTACGCCGACTGCTCGGCCGACGACATCGCGTTCGCATCAGCCCGGCTGGGCCGGCAGAACCCGGCGACGTTCGGCCAGCCGGTCCGGGCGGCGGCGTGGCGGACGATCCCCTCGACCTACCTGCTGTGCACGGCCGATCGCGCGGTGCACCCGGCGTTCCAGCGCGTGCTGGCCACCCGCACCACCGACCAGGTCGAGCTGGCGACGAGCCACTCCCCCTTCTTCTCCGCCCCGGACGCGCTGGCCGACCTGCTCGCCGGGATCGCGCGACGTGTCGGCGGGGCCTAGACCAGCACCCCGGCGACCACGGCGCCCACGAGGAGGCCGAGGCCGAGCCCGGCGGTGACGTCGAGCGGGTTGTGCGCGCCGACGTAGACCCGACCGAGCATCACCAGCCCGGTCAGCGCGAAGGGGATCCACGCGGTGGAGGCGGGGACCTCCGCGGCCACGGTGCACGCGATGGCCGCCGCGAGGATCACGTGGCCCGACGGGAAGCTGGGCCCGTCGGGTGGCACGTCGCCCCGCAGCACGGCGCCGGGCTCGGTGACGTTGGGGCGGCGGCGCCCGGCGAGCAGGGTGCGGGTCCAGTGCCGGATGCCCCGTTCGACCACGAGCTTGAGGGCCGCGGCCAGCAGCGCGGCGGCGGCCATGGTCC
>JBJSXO010000376.1:0-6143 GCA_046086425.1 Actinomycetota bacterium
CAGTGCCGCTCCTCACCCGGGGGCGGGCAGCATCATGGACGGTCAGCATGTGGAGAGCGACCGTCCGGGGGATCGTGGCGCACCGGGTGCGCATGGCACTGTCCGTTGTCGCGGTCATGCTCGGCGTGACCTTCGTGACCGGCACCTACGTGCTGACCGACACCCTCGACCGCTCGTACGACGGTCTCTTCCGCGCGACCGTGGCGAAGGTGGACCTCGTCGTGCAGCTCCGGGGGCAGTCGGGCCCCGAAGGCACGCGCGAGCGGTTCCCCGACCGGGTCGCGCGCGACGCGGCGGCGGTTCCGGGAGTTCGGAGGGTGCACGGCGTGGTGCAGGGGTACGCCCAGTTCGTGGACCGCGACGGCGACGCGATCCGCACCGGTGGCGCACCCACCCTGGGGATCTCGTGGGCCCAGGACGGCCGCCGGGGCCCACTGCGCCTCGTCGGTACCCGCAGCCGGGTCCCCGTGGGTCCCGACCAGGTGGCGATGGACGTCGGCACGGCGGCGGAGCACGGGTTCGCCGTGGGAGACCGGGTCCGCGTGCTGCTGCAGGGGCCTGCGCGCGAGTTCCGGATCTCGGGCCTGTTCACCTTCGGCAACCGGAGCGACCTCGGGGCGATGACCTTCGCAGCGTTCGACGAGCCCACGGCGCAGGACGCAGTCGGCGCCCCCGGGGAGGTCGACGCACTCAACGTGGTGCGCGACCCCGGGGTCCCGAGCCGGATCGTGCGGGCGGGTCTCGTAACCGCACTCGGCCCGGCGTACGAGGTGCAGACCGCGGCCGAGGCCGCGGCCGAGGCGGGGTCCGTGGTCCGCCAGATCCTCGTCCTGCTCACGGCGGTGCTGCTCGCGTTCGCCGCGGTAGGCGTGGTGATCGCGGCGCTCCTCGTGTTCAACACCTTCACCATCGTCGTGGCCCAGCGGGCGCGCGAGCTCGGCCTGCTCCGGGTGATCGGCGCCAGCCGGGGGCAGGTGGTCACGGCCATCGTGGTGGAGGGGCTCGTGGTGGGCGTCGTGGCCTCGGCTGCGGGCCTTGCGCTCGGGATCGGCGTGGCGTCGTCGTTGCTCTGGGTGGTGCGCGCTGCGGGCTTCGACGTGCCTGATGGCGGGGTGGTCGTGGCCGGGCGTACCGTCGCCGTGGCCCTCGGCCTCGGGATGGCCGCGTCGGTCGCGGCGGCGCTCTGGCCCGCAGCGCGTGCAGCGCGCCGGTCGCCGCTCGAGGCGATGGTCGATGCTGCGCCGGCGCACACGCGGGGGCTCGCCGGGCGTCTGGCGTTCGGGCTCGCGGTGCTGCACGCCGGGGTGCCGTGCGCCGTCATCGGTCTCGATCGTACGTCCGACGCCCGGCGGGTCACTGGCGACCTCGCGTGGGTGGGCGCCGGCGCGTTGCTGGTCCTCACGGGGGTGGTGGTCCTCCTCGCCGCCGTGGCCGGCCCGCTCGCAGGCCTGCTCGGCCGGGTCGGTCGCCGCGCCGATGTGGCCGGCCGGCTCGCCCGGGAGAACACCGTGCGCAACCCCCGACGCACGGCGGCCACGGCATCGGCACTCGTGATCGGACTCACGCTCGTCACCACGGTCGCGGTCTTCGGCGGTTCCGCAAAGGCGTCGGTGAGCAACGCGGTGGACCGGGGGATCCGGGCCGACGTCATCCTCAAGGCGCCGCAGTTCACCGGCTTCTCGCCCGAGGTGTCGGCACGTGCGGCGCAGGTGCGGGGGGTGCGCGCGGTCGCTCCGTTCCAGTTCCGCCGGGTTCGGATCCTCGGCAACGAGGAGACCGTGGCGAGTGCCGACGCAGGCGGGCTCGGGTCGACGGTCGACCTGGACCTGGTCCGCGGTTCGGTGGCGCGCCTCGCGACCGACGGCATCTTGGTGCAGCGCGACGCGGCGCGTGAGTACGACGTGGGGGTGGGCGACACGATGATCGTCCAGATGTCGCGCGGCTACTACCCACTCCGGGTTGCGGGCATCTACCGGCAGGCCGACTTCACTGGCGGACTGCCGATCTCGTTCGTGGTTCCCCGATCGGTGTACGCCGAGGGCTTCGGTACCGATGAGCAGGACACGCTGGTGTACCTGCGCACCGCGGGTGACGGTGCCGCGGTCGCTGCTGCTGTGCGCGCTGCGTTGCGTGACGACTTCCCGAACGTCGACGTGCTGACCCGGGCCGGGTACCGGGACGACCAAGAGCGCGCGGTGGACCGCTTCCTGGCCGTGAGCGTGGCGCTGCTGCTCCTCGCCGAGATCATCGCGGTGCTCGGGATCGTCAACGCGCTCGCCCTGTCGGTGTTCGAGCGCACGCGCGAGCTCGGGCTCCTGCGGGCCGTGGGCATGAGCCGGGCACAGGTGCGCCGGATGATCCGGCGCGAGGCCGTGGTGACGGCGGCGTTGGGTGCCCTCGTCGGCATCGCGGTCGGACTGACGTGGGGCCGGCTCTTCGTGGCCGCCCTCGCGAGCCAGGGTCTGACCACCGTCGCCGTGCCCTGGGTGCGCCTCGGCGGGTTCCTCGCCGTCGCGCTGCTCGCCGGGCTGGCTGCGGCATGGCTCCCGGCCCGACGGGCCAGCCGTCTCGACGTCCTCGGCGCGATCGCCGAGCCGTGAGTCGAGCCGTGGTCGGGTCCGGGCGACGGGCGCCCTGTACGATGCGTCGTCTTCCGGGGCGGTTAGCTCAGGGGGAGAGCACTTCCTTGACGCGGAAGGGGTCAGGTGTTCAATTCACCTACCGCCCACGAGAACGCGCAGGTCAGGCCCGGTCAGCCGACCGGGCCGCTTCGCGTCCGGGACCCGGTGGCTCGACGGGGCCACGAGCGCTGACGGGTGGGCCGGACGTCCACGGCTGTACCGTCGTCGGGCGCACCCGTCGGCGAGGTACCCGTGCAGCGACTGACCCACCTCCAGCGGCTCGAGGCCGAGAGCATCCAGATCTTCCGCGAGGCGGTGTCCGAGTCGGAGAAGCCGGTGATGCTCTACTCCGTCGGCAAGGACAGCTCGGTCATGCTGCACTTGGCCATGAAGGCCTTCTTCCCGTCGGTGCCGCCGTTCCCGCTCCTGCACGTGGACACCACGTGGAAGTTCCGGGCCATGTACGAGTTCCGGGACCGGGTGGCGGCCGACCTCGGGATGGACCTGCTCGTGCACCGGAACCCCGAGTGCGTCGAGAAGGGCATCAACCCCTTCGACCACGGATCGGCCCTGCACACCGACCTGTGGAAGACCGAGGGACTCAAGCAGGCTCTCGACCTGCACCAGTTCGACCTCGCCTTCGGTGGGGCCCGCCGGGACGAGGAGAAGTCGCGGGCGAAGGAGCGGGTGTTCTCCATCCGCTCGGCCCAGCACCGCTGGGACCCGAAGTCCCAGCGCCCCGAGCTCTGGCATCTCTACAACGCGCGCATCCAGCCCGGGGAGAGCGTGCGGGTGTTCCCGCTGTCGAACTGGACCGAGCTCGACGTGTGGCAGTACATCCACCTCGAGCAGATCCCCATCGTGCCGCTGTACTTCGCGGCGCCGCGCCCGGTCGTCGAGCGCGACGGCACGCTGATCATGGTCGACGACGACCGTATGCCCGTCGCCCCCGGCGAGGTGACCGAGCGCAGCGTGCGCTTCCGCACCCTCGGGTGCTACCCGCTCACGGGTGCGATCGAGTCCGAGGCGGCGACCCTGACCGAGATCATCCAAGAGATGTTGCTCACCACGAGCTCCGAACGCCAGGGCCGGGTGATCGACCACGACTCGTCGGCATCGATGGAGAAGAAGAAGCAGGAGGGCTACTTCTGATGGCCCACGCCGCCAACGACCTCCTCGCCACCGACATCGAGGCGTACCTCGCCCAGCACGAGCACAAGTCGATGTTGTGCTTCATCACCTGCGGCAGCGTCGACGACGGGAAGTCCACCCTCATCGGCCGGCTGCTGTACGACTCCCACCTGGTGTTCGAGGACCACCTCGCCGCCCTCGAGTCCGACTCGAAGAAGGTCGGCACCCAAGACGGCGAGCTGGACTTCGCACTGCTCGTCGACGGGCTCGCCGCCGAGCGGGAGCAGGGCATCACCATCGACGTGGCGTACCGGTTCTTCTCCACCGAGCACCGCAAGTTCATCGTCGCCGACACGCCGGGCCACGAGCAGTACACCCGCAACATGGTGACCGGCGCGTCGACGGCCGACGTCGCGGTCATCCTGATCGACGCCCGCAAGGGTGTGCTCACCCAGACCCGCCGGCACTCGTACCTGGTGTCGCTGCTGGGCATCCGGCACGTCGTGGTCGCGGTCAACAAGCTGGACCTGGTCGACTACTCGAAGGAGACCTTCGACGCCATCGAGGCCGACTACCGGGCGTTCGCGGCCGAGGTGGGGCTGTCCGACATCGTGTGCGTCCCGATCTCGGCGCTGCGGGGCGACAACATCACCGGGCCGTCGTCGAACACGCCCTGGTACCACGGCCCCACGCTGATCGGGTACCTCGAGACGATCGAGATCGACGACGAGCAGCATGCGGGCCCGTTCCGGTTCCCCGTGCAGTGGGTCAACCGGCCGAACCTCGACTTCCGCGGGTTCTCGGGGGTCATCGTCGGCGGGGCCGTGCAGCCGGGCGACCCGGTGCGGATCCTGCCCTCGGGCCGGGAGTCCACGGTGGCCCGCATCGTCACCGCCGACGGCGACCTCGGCGAGGCCATGACGGGCCAGTCGGTCACCCTGTGCCTCGACGACGAGGTCGACGTCTCCCGCGGCGACGTCATCGTCGCGGCCTCCAGCCCGGCGGCGGTGGCCGACCAGTTCGAGTGCCACGTCGTGTGGATGGCCGAGGAGGCGATGCTCCCGGGCCGGCCGTACCTGCTGAAGATCGGGACCCGGACCGTCACCGCCACCGTGGCGCAGCCCAAGTACAAGGTCAACGTCAACACGCTCGAGCACACCGCGACCACCACGCTCGAGCTCAACGAGATCGGCGTGTGCAACATCAGCCTCGACCGACCCGTGCCCTTCGACCCCTACACCGAGAACCGCGACATGGGCGGCTTCGTCCTCATCGACCGGTTCACCAACGCCACGGTTGCGGCCGGGCTGTTGCACTTCGCGCTACGCCGCGCGGACAACGTGCACTGGCAGGCGGTGGAGGTGGACAAGCAGGCGCGGGCGATCCTCAACGGCCAGCAGCCCGCGGTCGTGTGGTTCACCGGCTTGTCGGGCTCGGGCAAGTCGACGATCGCGAACATCGTGGAGCAGAAGTTGCACGAGCTGGGTCGGCACACCTACCTGCTCGACGGCGACAACGTGCGTCACGGCCTCAACCGTGACCTGGGGTTCACCGACGCCAACCGGGTGGAGAACATCCGGCGTGTCGCCGAGGTGGCCAAACTGATGACCGACGCCGGTCTGATCGTGCTCTGCTCGTTCATCTCACCGTTCCGCTCGGAGCGCCAGATGGCCCGGGACCTGCTCGAGGTGGGGGAGTTCGTCGAGGTGTTCGTCGACTCCGGTCTCGAGGTGGCCGAGCAACGCGACCGCAAGGGCCTTTATGCGAAGGCCCGGCGCGGGGAGCTGGTCAACTTCACCGGCGTCGACTCGCCGTACGAGCCGCCCGAGGTGCCGGAGATCCATCTCGACGCCAGTGGCCGGATCACCGCGGAGCAGTGCGCCGGTGCGGTCATTGACTTCCTCCGTCAGGCAGGGATCCTCACACCCCCGCCGCACCCGGGCCCCGCCGACGCCACCTGAGCGCCGGAGCGGTCCGACTCCCTCGGGCCGGACCCCCGTGTGCCACGATGCCGCCGTGGACGACATCCTCGACCTGAGCGGCCGCGTGGCCATCGTCACCGGCGGCGGCACCGGCATCGGCGCCGCAACGGCCATGGTGCTCGCCGAGCACGGGGCCGATGTGGCTATCGCCGCGCGTACCGTGGCGGACCTCGAGCGCACGGCGGCCCAGGTGGAGGACGCGACCGGCCGGCGGTGTCTCGTCGTCCCGACCGACGTGAAGGTCGAGGACCAGGTCATCGACATGGTCCAACACGCCATCGACGAGCTCGGCGGGCTCGACATCTTGGTGAACAACGCCGGGGGCACGCGCATGGGGCCGTTGGCGACGCTCCCGACCAAAGCCTGGGATGGCGGCTTCGACCTCAACGTGCGCGCCGCGTACCTGTGC
>JBJSXO010000377.1:0-9690 GCA_046086425.1 Actinomycetota bacterium
CGAGTGGGCCTCGGCCACCAGGCTCGCCGACGGCCGTCGTGCCATCGACCAGGAGTGGGTCCAGGTCAACCTGGCGCGGGTCCGGGCCCGGCTCGAGTATCTCCGGCTCCTCAACTGGAAGGTCGCCTGGTCCGCCGGCACCGGTACGGTCTCGCCTGCGGACGCGTCCGCGACCAAGGTGTTCGGCACCGAGTTCTTCCTCGAGGCCTACGGCCTCCTGATGGAGATCGTCGGGCCGGAGTCGGCTCGTCGCGACGAGCACGCCGATCGCGTGCGTGACCGGCTCGAGTCCACCTACCAGGGGACGCTCGTGCTCACCTTCGGCGGCGGGACCAACGAGGTCCAGCGCGACCTCATCTCGATGTTCGGCCTCGGGTTCCCCCGAGCGCGGCGGTAGGGCGACACGTGACGGCGACACTCGACTTCTCCTTCGACGACGACCAACTCGCCTTGCGCGACCTCGCAGACCGGATCCTCGACGACTTTGCGACACACGAGCGCATGCGGGTCCTCGAGCGCGAGCCCGACTGGTTCGACCCGGACGCGTGGGCGGCGCTCGGGGGCGCCGGCGTGCTGGGTGCCGGTCTCCCCGAGGCGGTCGGCGGGGGCGGCGGCGGGTTCCTGGCGACGGCCGTCGTCTTGGAGTCCGTGGGCCGGCACGTGGCGATGGTCCCCGTGCTCGCGAGCATCGTCGGTGGAGCGATGCCCATCGCTCGGTTCGGCGACGCCTCCCAGCGCTCTCGCTGGGCGGCGCCGGCCGCAAGCGGCGAGCTGATCCTCACGGCTGCGCTCCAAGAGCCGGGGAACGACGACGTGACTGCGCCGACGACCAGCGCCGACCTCGGCATCGACGGCTGGCGCCTCACCGGCACCAAGCACTGCGTCCCCGCTGCCCACCTCGCGGCGCGGCTTCTCGTCCCCGCGCGCGCCGGCGTCGGCACCGGTGCGTTCCTGGTCGACCCCGAGGACCCCGCCGTCACCGTCACCCGGTTCGCCATGACCAACGGCGAGGTGCAGTGCACCATCACGCTCGACGCCGCGCCCGCAGAGCCGATCGGGGACCCCGCCGCAGGCGCCCCCATCGTGCGCTCCATCGTCGAGCACCTCACCACCGGGCTGTGCCTGATCCAGACGGGAGTCAGCGAACAGGCCCTGCGCATGACTGCTGCGCACGTGGCGACCCGCGAGCAGTTCGGGCAGCCCGTCGCCCAGTTCCAGGCCGTGTCCCAACGGGCCGCCGACGCCTTCATCGACACCGAGGCGATCCGGCTGACTGCGTGGCAGGCCGCATGGCGTCTCGCCGCAGGGCTCACGGCGGCCGACGAGGTCGCGATCGCCAAGTTCTGGGCTGCCGAGGGGGGCCAGCGCGTCGCCCACGCGGCCCAGCATCTCCACGGGGGGGTCGGCGCCGACGTGGACTATCCGCTTCGGCGCTACTTCACCTGGGCCAAGGTGAACGAGTTGACCCTGGGATCGGCGACCCGCCAGCTCCGGACCCTCGGCGGCCGTATCGCTGCGTCCCACCCGGACGGTGTCGCCGGTACGCTCCGTCCATGATGCGCCGCCACCAGCACCCCTCCTTGCGGGCCCTTGTCGTGCTCCTCGTGGGTCTCGGCCTGCTCCTCACCGCGTGCAGCAGCGGCGGCGCCCAGCCGTCGCTCGCGCCGAAGAAGACTCCGGCCACACCGGGCTCCAGCGTCCCGGCGCGAGGCGACTTCATCGCCCAGGCGACGGTGCCCATGCTCCAGGTGTACGACGCGCCGGGCGCGCCTATGCCCAGCCGCGAGTTCGAGAACCCGTGGTACTACACGTCCGACTACCAAAAGCAGTATCCCATCGACTCGGTCTTCTTCTCCGACGACCAGAAGCCCGGCTGGGTCAAGGTGCTCCTGCCCGTGCGACCCAACGGAAGCACCGGATGGGTCCGGGCGAGCGACGTACGACTGTTCGCGAGCCGCTACCGCATCGAGGTCGACCTCAGCGACCACCGGCTCACCGTCTGGGAGGGCGGCAACGTCTTCCTCGAGGACACCGTCGCCATCGGCAAGGACAGCACACCGACCCCGGTCGGTCGCTTCTACCTGCGTGTGCTCCTCAAGGCACCCGACCCCAACGAGGTGTACGGGCCGTACGCCTATGGCCTGTCGGGCTACTCGGAGACCCTCGAGCAGTTCAACGGGAGCGACGCGCAGGTCGGCATCCACGGGAACAACGACCCGTCACAGCTCGGCCGCGGTGCGAGTTCGGGGTGCATCCGGATGAGCAACGAGGCCATCACTCGCCTCGCCGCCATCCTCCCGCTCGGGACCATCGTCGACGTCCACGAGTAGCCCCGGGTGCGCCGCGCCTCTCAGAGGATCGGTGGCGCGCCGTCGCCGGTGCCCTCGACCATCTCGGAACGGGTGCGCAGCGGGAGCTCGGGGAGGAAGCACACGACGAGCAGCGCAGCCAGCGCAATGGGAACGGCCGCGAGGAACACCGACGACAGCGCGTCGGCAAAGGATGCAGTCACGCCTGCCTGTATTCGCGCGGGCAACGTCGCGATCTGCTCCGGGCTCCCGCGAAGCAGCGCCGGATCGATCGCGCGCGCCGCGCGGCCGAGGTTCGACGCCAGCTCGTGGTCGAGCCGGCCGGTGAGCACGGCGCCGAGGACGGCGGCGCCCACCGACGCCCCCATCGAGCGCACCGTCGTCATCATCGAGGTTGCGGAGCCCACGTCGGGCGTCGGCACCACGTTCTGCACGGCGAGCATCAAGGCGGGAGTCGTCATGCCGATGCCCGCACCGGCGAACACCATGCACGTGATCGCGACCCACACCGAGGTGTCGGGGTCGATCCGTGAGAGCAGGAAGTAGGCGGTGGCGATCGTGGACAGCCCGACGACGGGAAAGACCTTGTACCGGCCGGTGCGGGTCGTGAGCCGACCGGCCACCACGGTTGCGGTGAGGATGCCGATCATCTGCGGAAGCAGGAGCAGGCCGGCGTTCGTGGCGTTGTCGCCCCGGACGATCTGGAAGTACACCGGGACGAAGAGGATCGTGCCGAACATGAGCATTCCGAACACCGTGGCCGCGGCCGCACTGATGCGGACCGTGAAGATGCAGAACAGCCGCGGCGGGATGATCGGGTCAGCCGCGCGATGTTCGACCGCGACGAACGCCGCGACGAGCAGAGTCCCGATCATGAGGAGTCCGACGATCTCGGTCGACACCCACTCGTAGCGGTCGCCTCCCCATTCGGTGACGAGGAGCAGGCTCACGATCACCGCGACCAGCAGTGCCGCCCCCAGGTAGTCGATCGGGACCTTGTCGCGTTCGCGGCGCGGGATCTTCAGCACCGCCGAGGTCACGACCAGTGCAACGACGCCGATCGGGAGGTTGACGAGGAAGATCCAACGCCAGGTCAGGTTGTCGACGAAGAAGCCGCCGACCAACGGGCCCAGGACGCTGGCGACCGCCCAAACCGACGCGACGTAGCCCTGGTAGCGGCCCCGCTCGCGGGGAGCGACGATGTCCGCGAGCACTCCGAAGTTCAGGACCACCAGGCCACCGGCACCGAGGCCCTGCACGGCCCGCGCCGCGATGAGCTGACTCATCGTCTGGGCCAGACCGGCCATGAGCGACCCGAGCATGAAGACCACGATCGACGCCTGGAAGAGCAGTCGCCGGCCGTAGATGTCGCTGAGCTTGCCCACGATCGGCATCGCCGCCGTCGAGGTCAGAAGGTAGATCGACGCGATCCACGCGAGCCGGTCCACCCCGCCGAAGTCCCCCACGATGCGCGGGAGCGCAGTCGCGACGATCGTCTGGTCGAGGGCCGCGAGGAACGAGCCGGCCATCAGGCCCACCAGCACCATCTGGATCTGGCGATGGGTGAACGTGTACGCCCCCGGGACGGTGTCGCCCGAGCCGTCCCGAGGTGTCGGTTCGGGGGCGACCGCCTCGGTGGCACCGTCATCAGTGGTCGTCACGGCCCGATTGGACCACGCCCGGTCACCGAGCCGCCACCGGGCACCGGTGCTACCGTCACCGCCCTTCCGGGACCCGGAGCACACGAGAGGTTCTCATGGACATCGCAGGCTCGACGATCCTGGTCACCGGCGCCTCGTCGGGCATCGGCGCAGCACTGGCTCCGATGCTCGCAGCGCAGGGCGCGACGGTGGGGATCGTGGCCCGGCGCCAGGACCGTCTCGCTGCGGTCCTCGGCGAGTGCCGGCGCCACAGTCCCGAGTCCCGCATGTGGGTCGCCGACCTCGGCGACCTCGATCGTGCCGTCTCGGTGGCGGAAGAGGCATGGGACGCCTTCGGCGGCCTCGACGGCATCGTCCACAACGCGGCCATCCCCAAGCGGGTCCCCGTAAGCCGGCTCACTCCCGGGCTCGTCGACGAGACCATGCGGGTGAACTTCACCTCGCCGGTGCACATGACCCTGGCGGTGCTCCCGCACTGGATCGAGCGTGGACGCGGGTGCGTGGTGTTCGTGTCGAGCATGGGCGGTCGCATCGGGATCGCGCACGAAGCGGCGTACTGCGCGTCGAAGTTCGCGATGGCCGGTTGGAGCGAGTCGATGGCGATCGACCTCCACGGCACCGGCGTAGAGGTCAAGCTCGCCCTGCCCGGACCGATCGACACCGAGATCTGGGATGTGCCGGGGAACGACCCGGCGGCCTACACCGGCCCCTTCATCCCCGCAGCCGAGTGCGCCGAGTCCATTGCGGACGCGATGGTGAGCGACGGGTTCGAGTTCTTCGTCCCGCCCTATTTCCCCGGGGGCCTCGGCCAGGTGCGCGACATGGTGGTCGGCAAGACCCAGAACCCCGACGCGTTCGTCGACGCCATGGGGCAGATGGCGGCCGGACCCGGCTGAGGCCGGTCTCCCCTCCGACGCCCCCGGTATCGTCGACCGGGTGACCGAGCGCTTCTACTTCCGTCAGCTCCTGTCGGGGCGTGACTTCGCCCGCGACGACGTGCTGGCCCGACAGATGGTGAACTTCACCTACCTGATCGGCGACCGCGAGAAGGGCGAGGCCGTGATCGTGGACCCGGCGTACGGCGTCGCCGAGATCGTGGACCTGGTCGCGGCCGACGGGCTGCGCCTCGTGGGCGTCCTCGGGACCCATTGGCACCCGGACCACCTCGGCGGCGACATGATGGGGCACCCGATCGAGGGCATCCGCGAGCTGGTCGGGCGCACCGACGTCGACGCGCGCGTGCATCTCCAGGCCCCCGAGGCGCCGTGGGTCAAGCGGACGACCGGGGTGTCCGACTCCGACCTGGTGCTGCACGCCAGCGGCGACGTGGTCATGGTGGGCGACATCCCGATCACGCTGATGCACACCCCCGGGCACACGCCGGGGAGCCAGTGCTTCTTCGTCGACGGACGGCTGGTCTCGGGTGACACCCTCTTCCTCGACGGCTGTGGGCGCACCGACCTCGCCGGTGCGGACCCCGATGCCATGTACGAGAGCCTCACGCAGCGGCTCGCCACGGTGCCCGACGACGCGATCCTCTACCCGGGGCACATGTACTCGTCCGAGGCCCATGCCTCGATGGGCGAGACCCGGGCCCACAACTACGTGTTCCGCATCCAGTCGCTGGACCAGTGGCGCGCCTTCATGTCGTGAGCACGGGCCGAACCGGCATCGGGCCGGGGCCTGCGGCGCACCTGCGGCTCGGCCCCGCGTCGATCGAGTCGGCGGAGGGATCGGCCCTCGCCCACGCCCAGTGGCGCGAGCTGCTCCGCCGCTACCGGGTCCCGGAGGACCGCCAGGGGGTCACCGACGGCCTGGCCGCCGATCACCTCGCGCCACCCGACGGCGTGTTCCTGGTGGGGTGGGTGGATGACACGCCGGTGGCGTGCGGCGGCCTGCGCCGCCACGACGCCACGACCGCGGAGATCAAGCGCATGTACGTCGTGCCGGAGCATCGGGGATGCGGCTACTCGCGCCTGGTGCTCCGGGAGCTCGAGGCGCAGGCTCGGGCGCGCGGGTACACAGGGATGGTGCTCGAGACCGGTGTCGAACAGCCCGAGGCCGTCGCCCTCTACGAGAGCGAGGGCTACACCCGCATCGCGGGGTACGGCTTCTCCCGCGACAATCCCTCCGCCTGGAGCTACGGGAAGGCGCTTGCGCCCGACGGGCCCGGTCAGGCCGGGTCGAAGCGCACCGGCAGCGCGTCGGGGCCACGGAACGCGAGACCCTGAATCACCGGTGACGGGGCGTCGGGGTCGAGGCGCAGGTTCGGGAGCCGCTCGAGGATGGTGTCGAGCGCGACCCGCAGCTCCATCCGGGCGAGGTGCATGCCCAGGCACTGGTGCTGACCCGTCCCGAAGGTGACGTGGTTCTGCGCGGGGCGGTCGAGGTCGAAGTCCTCCGGATGCGGGTAGCGGGACTCGTCGTGGTTGGCCGAGCCGACCAGCACGTTCATCACCGCACCTGCCGGGATCGGGCACTGGCCCAGCTCGGTGTCGCGTGTCGCCACCCGGCTGACCTGGGTGACGGAGGTTTCCCAGCGCAACGTCTCTTCGATGACGGCCGGCACCAGCGATCGGTCGGCGACCACACGGTCCATCAACCCGGGCACGGTGAGCAACGCGACGAGCGCGTTGCCGAGCACCCGGAACGTGGTCTCGGCTCCCGCCGGCAGGAGCAGCCGCAGGAATCCGTAGAGCTTCTCGTCGGTGAGCTGCTCGCCGTCGATCTCGGCGTGCACGAGGTCCGAGAGGAAGTCGCCGGTCGGCTCGGCCCGACGCGCCTCGACGAGGGGCTCGAGGTACGCCCGCATCGCCCGTGACGCCGCCATCCCGGCCTCGGGGTTGAGCGGTCCGGTGTTGATCTCTTCCGCCCAACGATGGAACTGCCGGCTGTCCTCGAGCGGCACCCCGACGATCCCGCAGATCACCTGGACCGGATACCGAGCGGTGACGCTCTCGACGAGATCCGCTTTCCCGGACGGCGCGATCTCGTCGAGCAGGTGCTCGATCGTCGGTCGAACGAGCGTGTCGTCCCACTGCTCGAGCTGGGACGCCCGGAACGCGTGCGCCACGAGGTTGCGGTACGCACGGTGCTCCTTGCCGTCCATCGCCAGCATGAGCTCGCCCATGAACTGCCCGATGTGCTGGGCGTTGATCGACGAGGAATACGTCTCGCCGTCGCGCAGCACCGTCTCGACGTCGTCCCACCGGGTCACCAGGAAGCTGGGGTGGTCGAACACGCCCATCGCCGAGCCGTCGACCTGGGCGACGGGGCACTCCTCCCGGAGCCCGCTCCAGATCGGGTACGGCTGCCCGGTGAAGAAGTCCACCTCGTAGGCGATCGTCGGTGCGCCCGGACTGGTCGCGGATTCGGTGGCAGTCGGCTCCATGGTGTCCCCTTCGATGGCCGGTGCCGACACGCTAGTCACGGTTGCGATTACCCTGCGGCGCCGTGCCGGATGTGCGCACTCCGAGGCGGTCGCGCCAACTCGCCCTCGACGCCACGGTCGTCGGCATCGCCGCCCTGGGCATCCTTGCCGTGGTCTACCGGCTCTGGGACGCCGACCTCACGATTCCCTTCGTGTACATCGAGCCGGACCGTTCGCCCCTGACCTACGCGCCCGATGCGTCCTTCTACCTCATGATCGTGAAGGGGGCGATCGACCACGGCTGGTTCCTCAACAACTCCAGCCTCGGCTTCCCGTTCGGGCAGGCGCTCCACGAGTTCCCCCAGGGCCTCGACAACCTCAACCTCCTGGTCCTCCAGATCCTGGGGTGGGTCACCGGCGACGCCTTTCTCACGGTCAATCTCTTCTTCCTCACCACCTTCGTCGGAGTCTCCGTCGCGGCGTACCTCGTCGGCCGCCGTCTGGGCCTGTCCCGCCTCACCGGGATGCTCGTGGCCCTGCTCTTCACGTTCCTGCCCTATCACTTCACACGGGGCACGGCGCACATCTTCCTCTCCGCCTACTGGCTGATCCCGGTGGCCGCGCTCCTCCTCGTGACCGTGGTGTCGCCACGCCCCCCGTTCACGTTCGACGCCGACTCCGCGCGGGGCTGGAGGGTCGCCTGGCGGACGCGCACCTCGGCACTGTGGCTGCTCGCCTGTATCGGCCTCGCGTCGACGGGCTCGTACTACGCGGCGCTCACCATCACGCTGGTCGTCGTGGTCGTGCTGGTGGACTTCGTGTCCCGTCGGAACCGACGGGTGCTGGTGTCCGGCGCGCTCACGGTCTCGCTGATCCTGGGCATGGCGGTGGTCAACCTGATCCCGACGTTCGTCTACTGGGCCGAGCACGGCCGCAACGGGGACCTCGTCCAGCGGGGCCCGAGCGAGACCGAGGTGAACGGACTCAAGGTCTCCCAGCTCGTGCTGCCGGTGCAGGGGCATCGGATCGGCGCGCTCGCCAGGATCCAGGACGACAGCACGCGCTTCACCGTGATCGAGAGCGAGCGGGGCCAGCAGCTCGGCGCGATCGGCGCGGCCGGGTTCCTCGCCATGATCCTCGTCACGCTCGCCGCAGCGCTGCGCCGCCGTGATGACGCCGGCCCGGACGAGGACCGGCCCGAGGACGCACCAGCAACCCCGGCCGAGGTGATCCGCATCTTCGGGATCGCCACCCTCGGCGGCATCCTCGTGGCCACGGTGAGCGGCTTCTCGCTCATCGCGTCCGGAGCGGGGATCAAGGAGATCCGCTCCTGGAACCGGATCTCGGTGTTCATCGGCTTCTTCGCGCTGGTCACCGTGGGGTTCGGCATCGACTGGCTGCGCCGGCGTCTGCCCGACCGACGCTGGGTCCGCCCCGTCACCGTCGTGGCTCTTGCCGGTCTGCTGCTCGTCGGCATCCTCGACCAGTTCACACCCCGGATGGTGCCGAGGTACACCGCGACGAAGCGGACCTTCACCTCCGACGCCACGTTCTTCGCTCGCGTCGAGCGCACGCTCCCCAAGGGATCGGCGGTGTTCAACCTGCCGTACGTGTACTTCCCCGAGTCCGGCACGGTCGACGGGATCGGGCCCTACGACACTGCGCGCGGGTACCTGCACACCGACGACGTGCGGTGGAGCTGGGGCGGCGTGATCGGCACCGACGCCGACTGGGTCGCCGGCACAGCGCAGGCCGACACCCCCGAGATGCTCGACCGTGCTGTGGCCATGGGGTTTCGTGGGCTGGTGATCGACCGGCGCGGCTACCGGAGCCCGCTGCGGGAGCTGGCCATCGCGATCGCCACCGACCAGGACGGAGTCGTGAGCCCCGACGGGATGCTCTCCTTCTACGACCTGCGCGACTACGCAAAGGCGGCGCGAGCCCGCCTCGGTGCTGGCGGCCTCGAGGCTGCGAGAGCGAGGGCGCTGCGGGATCTCGGCCGACCGCGTGCGATCGGCTAGGCGCTCGCTACGCTCCGGTCTGTGACCCACCACGACCTCGACCACGATCTGGACCCCTTCGCCGAGACCGAGGACCAGCAAGCCCTTCGCGCCCTCGCCCGAGACGTGGCCGACCGCGCCCTCGCGCCGATGGCCCGCCACTGGGACGAGACCGAGGAGTTCCCACAGGCGTCATGGGAGGCGATGGCCGCTGCCGACCTCTTCGGCATCACCATCGGCGAGAAGTACGGCGGGATGGGCATGGGCGACGTCGAGGCCGCCATCTGCCTCGAGGAGCTCGGGCGGGCCGACGTGTCGTCGGCGATTCTCGCCCAGCTCACCTTCAACGG
>JBJSXO010000378.1:0-2779 GCA_046086425.1 Actinomycetota bacterium
GCGTCGGCTACCGCGCGACGAAACGCCGGACTCCGGGGTGCGTAGGGCTCGGGGAGGTCGATCCGGGCCACCGCAACGGGTGGATCGGCGAAGTCGTCAGGGCCGAGGCGGCGCACGTCCTTGCCGGTGTCCACGACCAGGAGTCGGTGATCTCCCGCGCGTCCGTCGCGTCCGATCACCACCGTTCGCGTCGCCCGGCGACCCGTGAGCAGGACGTCGCCCGGCCCGAGGGCGTCGAGGGCGTTCGCCACCGCGGCTCGGGTGGTGGGCCGTGGTGCGGGCGGGTCCGCAGACCCGGCGCGGGCGCGATCGAGTCGGGACCGCGCCCGGTCGAGCTCGCGTTCGAGCACCACCACGTCGCGATCGGCCCGGAACTGCGCGAACGAGAGGTTGAGCAGGCGATGCGCGGTCGGCCGGTCGTAGCGGGCGACGAGGTTGGCCGCCATGTTGTAGGTGGGCCGAAACGCCGACACCAGCGGGTCGCTGCCCCGGGCGGCCAGCGACGCGACCTGGTCGAAGTGCACGAACGGGCTCCACAGGACCACGGCGTTTCCCTCGGCGTCGATGCCCCGTCGTCCCGCCCGCCCGGTGAGCTGGGCGTACTCGCCCGGCGTGAGAAACTCGTGGCGTTCGCCGGTGAACTTGGTGAGCTTCTCGATGACGACGGTGCGGGCGGGCATGTTCACGCCGAGCGCGAGGGTCTCCGTGGCGTAGACGACCTTCACCAAACCGGCGGTGAAGGCCTCCTCCACCGCCTCCTTCAGTGGCGGCACGAGTCCGGCGTGGTGCGCAGCGACTCCGGCCTCGAGTGCGTCCCGCCAGGCGGGCACCCCGAGCACGGCCAGCTCGTCGTCGGCCAGACCGGCAGTGTGCGCGTCGGCGATGCGGCGGATCTCGGCCCGTTCGGACCCGGTGGTGAGCGCGACGCGCGCCGTGCGGGTCTGGTCGACAGCCTGGTCACACCCCGCGCGGCTGAACACGAACACGATGGCCGGCAACATGGCCTGCTGGTCGAGCAGCTCCACGACTTCATCGCGACGGGGGGTGCGGAGCCGGCCCCGCTTCCCGGTCGGATGCCGACGCGGCACGGGTCCGGCGAGGCGCTGGGCCTCGGGGTTCGGCTGGAGGCCGGAGCGGCGGTCGGGGGCGCCCACGAAGGTCGGGAGCAGGACCGGGTCGTCCCGGCCCCGCTCGCCGGCCATGTACCAATTGCGCAGCGTGACCGGGCGCTGCTCCTCCACCACGGCGTCGGTCGCGCCACGCACCGACGCGATCCAGTCGGCGACCTCCTGGGCGTTGGTGACCGTCGCCGAGAGACACACCAGCGGGACCTCGTGGTCGAGGTGGACGATCACCTCCTCCCAGACGGGGCCACGGGTGCGGTCCTGGAGGTAGTGCACCTCGTCGAGGACCACGACGCCGAGTCCGCGCAAGGTCGGCGAGTCGGCGTAGATCATGTTGCGCAGCACCTCGGTGGTCATCACGACCACAGGTGCCTCGCCGCGGATGGTGTTGTCGCCCGTGAGCAGGCCCACCCGATCGCGGCCGTAGCGTTGCGCGAAGTCGGTGAACTTCTGGTTCGACAGGGCCTTCAGCGGTGTGGTGTAGAAGGCCTTCGCACCGCGGTCCAGCGCCGCCTCGATGGCGTACTCGGCCACCAGCGTCTTGCCTGATCCGGTGGGCGCGGCCACGAGTACCGACCGGCCCGCGTCTACTGCGGCGCACGCGTCGACCTGGAAAGGATCGAGGGTGAGGCCGCGTGCTGCGGCGAACTCGACGCGCCCGGTCACCCGCTGCCGGTCGGTGCAGGGGTGTCACCCGACGGGACGGCGGCCGGAGCAGTCACGGGCGGACCGGGCGGTGTGACGGTGATCGGGGTCGACACTGCCGGCGTGCCGATCGGCGACGGGCTGTCCCCCGGTGCGAGGATCCACACGGCGATCGCCGTCACCAGGACAATCCCCACGGCAACCACGATCGCGACCCACACCTCACGGGGCTTGCGTCGCAGTGTGTACGGCTCTCGGGATGCCCGGCGCGCGCTCATGGTCTCCCCTCTGCTGGGTCTCCGGCGCGTGATGCGCTCATCGCTTCATGATCCGGCCGATGACGATGCACGCCTCGTAGAAGAGGCACAGCGGGATCGCCATCAAGAACAGAGAGTAGGGGTCTTGGCTCGGGGTGATCACGGCTGCGAAGGCGAAGATGCCGACGATCGCCCAACGCCGCCACTGCCGCAGCTGCCCGGTGTTGATGACCCGGGCGATGAGCAGGAACATCAGCACGACGGGAAACTCGAACGCGATCCCGAAGGCCACGATCATGAGGGTGACGAGAGACAGGAACTTGTCGGCGGTGAGCAGCGCCCGTTGGCTGTCCCCACCCGCGTTGAGAAGGAAGTGCAGCGCCGGCTCGAGGGTGAAGAGCGCGACCACTCCGCCGATCACGAACAAGACGAGCGAGGAGATCACGAACGGCACCGCGTAGCGCTTCTCCTTCGGGTTGAGCCCCGGAGTGATGAAGCGCCATAGCTCCCAGAGCCAGACCGGCGTAGCCAGCACGATGCCGCCGTAGGTCGCGACTTTGATCCGGGTGGCGAAGGCGTCGATCGGACCGGTGAAGATGAACGCATTCCGCGACCGATCCGTGGCGTTGCTGTAGAAGTCGAGGAACCAGCCGATGATCGCGTTGGCGAAGATGAAGCAGACCACGGCACCGACCACGACGGCCACGATCGAGACGATCAGGCGTGACCGCAGCTCGGCGAGGTGCTCGACGA